>CAMYNE010000402.1 GCA_947259675.1 uncultured Pirellulaceae bacterium | reverse complement strand
AGGAACACCATCAGAATTGCCGGCAACGCTCGATTCAAATCGCCTTCGTTGGCAGCGATGATACCGGCGATGACAACCATACTGACGGCCGTCATTGGCGCTGTAGGTCCAGAAATCTGAGTTCTTGTCCCGCCGAAAAGCGCCGCGAAAAAGCTGATAAAAATAGCGCCGTACAGACCCGCTTCAGCTCCTAAACCTGATTGCAATCCAAAGGCCAAGGCCAGTGGAAGTGCCACGATACCCGCCGTAATTCCACCAAACAAATCACCGGATACGTTTGAAAAATCAAATCCAAATCTTTTTTTCACTTGTTCGTCCTACTAGGGTCAATTGGACGGCGCCGCATCGATGACGACAGTGGTTAGCAGACTTTTTACTGGAACCAATGTGAAGGCACAAATCCATGTGACCAACAATTGTGACACGGGAAACAGCAAATTGATCGCACTAAGATCGCTCGTAAAACCGTCCAGAAAACAAGTTGTGGTTAACACTCTCAAACATCAGTTTTAGCTTAACAACTCATCAGGATACTAGGTGACTTTGAGAAATGTAATGATAAATGCATTTTCCCAACAGCCATGGCCGTGATTCCATGGAATCCGGATGACGTTTGGTGAATTCAACGGCAAAAGCGTTAGCGAATTTGAAACGAAGTATCGTTCGTTTGAAGAGACCATTGTGGAGCTTTTCCAACAGTTGCTTGACGGCTAAACCAGCCGCGAAGTTGGTTCGCTATCATCACCCGGTTCTGCATTCGGAATTGTAAACAGGTTGCTGACCGCCGGTTTAGTGACTTTGCCCATAGCATTTCGCGGGAGATTTTCCACAACCTTCCAATGTTTCGGGATCTTGTACTTTGAAAGACGGTCTCGGCTCCACGATCGAAGCGCTTTTAAATCAAGTTCTGTGTCCACTTGCAAAACAATTGCGGCAGCGACTCCCTCGCCCCAAGTTTGATCCGGAATCCCCACGACGGCGCATTCGTGAATCGAGGGATGATCAAGTAGCACGCTTTCAATCTCAAGCGCCGACAGTTTGTAACCGCCACTCTTAATGATATCGACCGATTGGCGACCCATGATCTGATAGTATCCGTTTTCCAAAATGGCCATGTCACCCGTCTTAAACCAGCCATCATCGAAACTATCAGCGGTCAATTGCGGACGTCGCCAGTATTCGCTGAAGACGCATTTTCCGCGCACCTGAATCTCTCCCGGCATGCCTTCATCGGTCACATCGTCGCCTTGATCGGACTTCAGTCGAATCTCAACTCCCGGCAGTGGCTGACCGACCGTCCCAGGTCGTCGCTCGCCATCGCAGGGATTGGAAAGTGCCATGCCAATTTCGGTCATCCCGTAACGTTCCAACAGTTGTTGGCCGGTTAATATTGCCCAAGTCTTGTGAACGCTGGCTGGCAGCGCGGCGGATCCCGAGATCATCAGTCGCATTTTTGAAAAACCATCAACAACGGCCTCTCTTTCGTCGTCGCCCATCGCGTCGATGCGTTGGAAAAGTTTGACGTAAATCGTGGGGACGGCCATGAAGACCGAATAGGAATCCGAGGCAACGCGCTTAAGAATTGAGTCCAGGTCAAAGCGCGGAAACGGTTCGATTGTTGCACCGGCCCACAAAGCACATGACATGACATTGATGATGCCGTGCACATGATGAAGCGGCAAAAATAACGGTATCGAGTCGTCCGGTTGCCATTTCCAGGCATTTACCAACGATTCGATTTGAGCCTGAATGGTCTCATGGGTTGAAACAACACCTTTGGGTTCGCTGGTGGTCCCACTTGTGTAGAGAATCAAAGCACGTCGACGCTTGTCGAGCTCGGGTAATCGCGAGATCAGTTCGGTTGCATCAATTTCATCGATAATTAACAGTCGAAGCCCGAGTTCCTGGCAGAGCAATTCAACTCGACGTTGCAAGTCTCGCGTTACCACAACGCAACTGGCTGCCGAATCGTTCAAGGTGTACATGAGCTCGGTTTCGGTCGCGGAGAGACTCAGCGGAACGGAAATTCCACCTGCTCGCCAGATCGCCCACTGCGCGCAAACATGGTCGTAACCGGCCGGGATCAGGTAAGCGATCCGAGCTTCTTCCAAATCGACGGACCCATCAAGAAGAACGCTCGCAAGACGAGCTGAGCGATTGAGAATATCCCGGTAACGAAAGGAACCTGAATCGGAACGAATTGCGATGCGATCCGCGTGTGATTGTGCTCGCCCAATTAGCGGCAGCTCGCTTTCCATCGGTTGATTTCGAGATTTCATACCGTTCCCGACGCTCAAACAATTGATCATGTGTTTTGTCGATTCGATGCAGCTGGGAAAACGGCCGAATCCGGTGGGATGCCCTTCATATTGACCGTTTGTTTGCCTATATTATTCTGTTCGTGATCATACACCGTTTTGGGAGAAAGCAATGTATCGTTTTGGGGCGATCTTATTAGCAGCGTCGCTTTTCATGGGTTGTTCCGATAAAGCAACCGAAACTGCCGAAAAAGTGACGCCTGCCGATGCGGGTGAAACAGCCGAACCCGCCGACAAAGGCGCGGCTACCGAGTCCGCTACGGCAACCGAACCTGTCGTCAAACCAACGCCTGCCGAGGCAGCTAAGTCAGCTTTTGACGCTTTACAGGCTGAGTACAAAAAGTCGGAAGCCGCATTCAGGAAAAAAGTTCAGACTGCTCCGCGCGATGAACAAATGGCACTGTTCATGTCTGGTGGCGAGAAAAAAGAATTTGCCGTCAAGTATCTGGACCTGGCAAAAGAATATGCTGACACCGACACCGCGTTTCCAGCCGTCAAATTTGCTGCAGAAAACGGAGACGTTGAGGTTTCTACTGAGGCATTTGAGATGATCGTTGACAAATTCGGCGACGATCAACAGTTGGTTGGAATGCTGCGGTCGTTTGATAGGACCGCGCAATTGCCAGAACAAAAGCACGAAGATTTTCTGAAAAATCTGGCAGACAATTCGACCAATCAGTCAGTCAAGGGTAATGCGTCGTTCGCCTTGTTCCAATTGCTGCAACGAACCGGCGAAATGAAGGAAGCACTTGCTGATCAACCTGAAATGGCCGGATCGATTCCAGAAGAAGCAAGAAATTATATTTTGATGGATCGCGGAAATGATTTGGACGAAGAATTGCAAACGATGTTGACCAACGTCGCCAAGAACTTCGCTGACATCGAATTTGGCGGCAAGACGTTAGGTGAACTTGCTGAAGAGGAACTATTTGTCTTCAAGTATCTGTCAGTTGGAAAAGTTGCACCGGATATTGAAGGCAAAGATCTCGACGACGAACCGTTCAAATTGAGCGACTACCGCGGAAAAGTGGTGATGTTGGATTTCTGGGGCGATTGGTGACCTCCTTGCCGAGCTATGTACTCACACGAGCGGTCGCTCGTAAAACAATTGGCTGAAAAACCTTTTGCTCTGATTGGTGTTAACAGCGATGAGGATCTTGAGAAGATTCGAGAAGTTGTCAAAGAGAAAAACCTTACGTGGCGCAGTTTTCAAAACAAGGGCGGAGAGGTAGCGATATCAGATACGTGGAAAGTCAAAGGCTGGCCTACCATTTATATTCTCGATGCCGAAGGCAAAATTCGGTTCAAGGGCCATGACGGTGACATTGACAGCGTCATTGAAGATTGTCTGGCTGAAA
>CAMYNE010000401.1 GCA_947259675.1 uncultured Pirellulaceae bacterium | reverse complement strand
TCAGAAACGGCCGCTTCCATTTCATCCACGACAGTTTGATCAACAGCTTCACCTTCAACATTGACAGTTTTTTCCGCTTCGGCGGCAGCTTCTGCCTCAGCCTCTAATCTTGCCTTTTCTATTTCTTTTTGAGCCATCCACTCAATTTGTTCCATTGTTGTCACAGCTCGCAAACTGAGTCCCATCCGTTGACGATTGGTGTCGATACTCAATATGCGCAGCAAATGTTTTTCGTTTTCTTGGATTACATCGCTCACCTTCTCAACATTGTCGCGAGAAAGCTGTGAGATATGAAGCAGCCCTTCTATGCCTGGCTCAATTTCTGCAAAGGCGCCGTAATCCACAATACGCGTGATGGTACCTTCGACCAGTTGATTTACTGTGTAACGTTCTTCAATTGAAATCCAGGGATTATCAACCACCTTTTTCCGACTAAGGCTAATCCGCTGCGTTTCACTATCAATGCGCATTACGTAGACCTGAATTTCTTCTCCCACTTTCAAAATTTCTCTTGGATGTTTGACCCGGTGCCAGGCAAGCTCAGAGATGTGAACCAGACCGTCTACTCCGCCCAAGTCTACAAAAGCGCCGAAGTCGCGCATACCGCTGACACGACCTGTGAGAATATCTCCCTGATTCAAAGTTTCAATTAATTCTGCACGCCGTTTGGCATTCCATTCCTTTTGAGCTTCTTTTTGCGAAAACACGAGTCTACGCCGCCGACGATCGACTTCAATCACCTTCGCAGGCAGCTTTTCACCGCGCAATTTTGCCAACCGTTGCTGTTTCTTGCTTTCGCCCATTCCATGACTGAAATCTTGAAGGTGGGATAGTGGAATAAATCCGCGCAAGAGGCCAAACGGCACGATGACGCCCCCTTTGTTATATCCAATCACTTCTGTTTCGAACATTTCGCCATTGGCTAAAAGCTCTTCTGCTTTTATCCAATCCTGGTTCATACGAGCCAAGTGAATAGATACGATCAAGCTGTCCGGCTTGTCCGTGTTTACAATATAAACGAAAATCTCGTCATCAACCTGTATCTCTTCACGCTCATTTGGCTCTAGCTTTGCGAGATCGGCAGATGTTACGAGACCATCACGTTTTAATCCCAGATCGACAATGATCCCTTGAGAGGTTTTGGAGACAATAATGCCTTTTCGTATATCACCAACCTTCGGTTGTATGTAATCATGTTGATCGAGAAGATCTTGCAGCTCTTCCAAAGAAATTCTTCCTTAACGCAAGGATTACCTTCTTGCGTATTTTTGTATTTCATGGTTGTTTAACAATAGCTTTCCGACTTAGATCCTCGGGTTCATATCGACTTTTGATCTTCAACCCATGAAGTTTAGAGCAACTAATTCTTGCGCGCTTTCTAAGTTAAAAAACTCGACCTTCTCAAAGCAATAATCGTTGAGACGTGGCCGAGTTGCCTTTGTTTTTGTTTAGTAGCTTGTTTATACCTAACTTTTAAGAGGAAAACCTTTAAAATACAACCATGAAAATTCTGTTGACAAAAACTCAGCCAAGAAATTATAGCTGTTCAGGGTATCATTGTCAATCGTGGATATCTTATACAAAAGTAAATTTCAACACTATATATGGAGAAATGTGGTATAGTATTCGGCTGGTCTTCTTGGCAGGTTCAAATCGTATTTTGAGTAACAACTTGTTAAAGAAAATAACGTAAAGTAAGTGTCGTTGGATTCAAACCGAAAAATTAAGTGAAATATGTTTAAACAATTATTCCGGCGCGAAAAAAAATTGTCACCAAGTGTGAACGGCCGTGCCGAAAATATCCCTTCTTCGAAGCATCTCATTGATATACAGCAAGTTGTAAAAGCTTACTACACTCCAGTCGGAGACTTTATTGCCCTGGATGGCGTTGATCTTCAAATTGGAGAAGGCGAATTTGTTGCCGTTGTGGGCAAATCGGGGAGTGGAAAATCGACCCTTATCAACATGGTGACAGGTATTGATCGGCCAACATCCGGCAACGTTTTTGTAAACCAACAAGCTGTACACAAATTGAAAGAAGGGCCAATGGCAGAATGGCGTGGTCGTACGGTGGGCGTGATATTTCAATTTTTTCAATTGCTGCCAATGCTATCCTGCGTTGAAAACATCATGTTGCCCATGGACTTTTGTAATTTGTATAGTCAACGTGAGCGCAAAGAGCGGGCTTTGCATCTTCTTGATCAAGTAGAAATGATTGATCACGCTTACAAGCTGCCATCTGAAGTCTCAGGTGGACAACAACAACGGGTTGCCATCGCGCGTGCATTGGCCAATGATCCCCCAATCTTGGCCGCTGATGAACCGACCGGAAATCTGGATTCAAAAACAGCTTCAGCCGTCTTTGACCTCTTCAACGATTTAATTGATCAGGGAAAAACGATTTTGATGGTCACACATGATATTGAATTAGCGAGTCGTGTAACCCGCACCATTACCCTGGCCGACGGTAAAATTGTAGGGGAAGAGAGCCACTAAATAGCGGAAAAACCTGGGGCGTAAAATCCGACCGGTCAAAAGTAATCTGCTCGATTCGAATGGCAAAAAGATGATCAAACCACGCTGGCGAAAAGTAATTAAAGATATCTGGGGCAATAAAATACGCACAGCTTTGGTTGTGCTATCAATTGCGATTGGGGTCTTCGCCATTGGCATGATTGTCGGAACCCGCACCATGTTGCTGGAAGATTTAGCGACCAGCTATGCCGAAACAAATCCTGCCAGCGCTGTATTGTTTGTAAGTAATTTTGATGACTCGATCGTTGAGACCACTTGGCGAGTTGGTGGCGTTTTGGATGCCCAAGGGCGGCGCAGTGTAGAGATTCGTGTTCAGGTGGGGCCGGATGAATGGAAAAGTATGGACGTGGAGGCCATAGGGGATTATGATGAGCTTCGCCTGAACAAAATCTTACCAATCCGTGGCGATTGGCCTCCGGCAAAAGAAAGTATTTTGCTAGAACGCGCTTCAATTAATTTGGCTAATGCAGGCATTGGAGAGTCTCTGTCGCATTTATGAGCAGGAACGAGAGTGGGAGAAGGCCATCGATGCAGGCCAGCGTCTGGAGATTCTGAGCGGTCGCTCCCTGGCGTTGCAGATCGCCCACTACTATTGTGAAAGAGCCGAATTGGCGGCGGCAGAGAAATCGTTCGAGGCTCAATCTATCCTCCTTCTTTCGCTGCTTCAGCGGATCCGCGATCGGCGAATCACCTTTGACGAAAGCGATCTCGGAGACATCGCGGCCATCGCGATTACCGAACGGGAATTCGCCGTTCTGGAGCCTCACCTCGCGATTCGCGATGGAGATCGCTGGGTCTATGTGGAGGGAATCGAACGAACGGAGGACGGCCCCCGGGCGACCCTGTGCTGGCCCTTGCTGTTCTGTCATGGTTGCGATACCGAACTCGAGGCCCGGCGGGATCCCGACGACACCAACGACCAGTGGCGGGTCCGGTGCTGCGGCGAAGAAGCTTTAGGAAATTCGATTGCCGAACTGAACATCAACTGGAATCAGTGGCGGAGTCGATTCTTTCGCGACTTTCGTGATGCTTGAACTCGGAAAACGCTCGCACGTCTCCCGCGGCGGCCGGATCGTGGCCGGGATCGCCTTCATCATTCTGGGGGCGGCGGCGGTGTTTTCGACCCGCCAACTGGGCCCGACGG
>CAMYNE010000400.1 GCA_947259675.1 uncultured Pirellulaceae bacterium | reverse complement strand
GATGTTAATGTATTCCTTGTAAATGACTTGTCCGTTGTCCACGTCGACTGCAGCGTTAATCAACGGGTGGGCTTTGAGCGCCATTGCGACGGCCTTGATTACGAATGGCATGGAAGTCAATTTAATGTTCTGCGCCTCATATTGTTTTTTGCTGTTCTGGCGGATTTCCTCCAGATCGGTGATATCTGCATCATCAAAGTTCTTTACTCGAGGAACGGTCGAACACGACTCATGCATCTTGCGCGCAATCGTCTGGCGGATTTTGGGCATTTTTTCGATGCGCACAGGACCGTGTCCATCGGTTTGCCCGGTAGAACTTGAGTCAGCAAAACGGTGTCCATTACGAACGACGGCCAATACATCTTCACGACGAATGCGTCCGTGTTTTCCCGTGCCGGTCACGGTTCGCAAATCGATTCCAACCTCGCGGGCAAATCTTCTCACAGCCGGTCCGGCAGCAACCTCACTCTGGCTTTTTTCAGCAGCGGCCGTGGTCGGCGCCGTTGGCGGCGGGGGAGTCGTTGGCGCGGGTCCCGGTTGCACTTCTGCGACAGGCGGGGAAGCGGGTGCGGGGGGGGCAGGTGTTGGTTCAGGCGCTGCCGCTTCCGGAACTGCCGCTTCAGAAGTTGCCGGAGAGGCGCTCTCGCTCGGTTCAAGAGTCAAGATCACTGCTCCAACCGGCACGTTATCGCCTTCTGCGAAGTTAATTTTGGTGACCACTCCAGCGCAATCAGACGGCACGATCACAGTCGCTTTGTCCGTTTCGAGTTCAACGATCCCCTGATCCTTTTCGATGGTATCGCCTTCCTTGACCAGCACTTCGAGGACATCACCCGAATCGACGCCGTCGCCAAGCGCCGGTAATTTTACTTCAACAGCCATGATTGATTCAAAATCCTGTTCGTTACGAACAAATAAAAACAATGTTGTTTGATCGAATTGAGGTCCGGCATATCAGGCGTAAAGTGCACTGACTTTGTCAGGATCAATACCCAGATCTTTGATCGCTTGTTCAACATCCTGCGGATTAAGTTTGCCCTGTTCAAATAGCTTGTAGAGCGTCGCAACTGTAATACATTCCGCGTCGACTTCAAAATGGCGTCTCAACGCTTCACGAGTTTCGCTACGTCCCATGCCATCGGTACCCAACGCCACAAAATCGTTCGGCAACCAGGGGGCAACTTGTTCACTGTGAGCTCGTACGTAATCGCTGGCGGCGATAAACGGTCCTTCGGAGCCTTCGAGCACCGTTTCCAGATAACTCTTTCTTGGTGGCATTGTCGGATGCAACATGTTCCACCGGCGGAATTCCTGTGCTTCGCGGCGAAGCTCGGTGTAGCTGGTCACGCTCCAAACGTCACTGGCGATTTTGTATTTTTTAGCCAAAATCTCCTGGGCCTTGAGCACACAATTCATGATCGCACCGCTTCCAAAGAGCTGAACCCGGAATTTCGCACCCTTGACTTCCTTGCTGCGGAATTTGTACATGCCCTTGATAATGCCTTCTTCAACTCCCTCGGGCATCGCCGGCATAACATAGTTCTCATTGCCAACCATGATGTAATAGATTGCCGTTTCGTCTTTTACGTACAGCTTTTCCAGGCCGTCAAAAATGACGATGGCCGTTTCGTAGTGAAATGCCGGATCGTAAGAACGTACGGTTGGAAATGCGATCGTATTCAACAGGCTGTGGCCGTCCTGGTGCTGCAGTCCTTCACCGTTGAGCGTTGTACGCCCGGCAGTGCCACCCAACATGAACCCTTTGGCTCGCATGTCAGCAGCGGCCCAGACTGAGTCGCCAATGCGTTGAAATCCGAACATCGAGTAGTAAATAAAGAACGGAATCATATTCACGCCGTGGGCACTATACGCGGTACCTGCCGCTGTGAACGATGCCATCGACCCACATTCTGATATGCCTTCTTCGATCAATTGACCGTCTTTCGCCTCCTTGTAAAAGGCAATCTTGTCCGTATCGACAGGTTCGTACTTTTGTCCGGAGTGAGCGTAGATGCCGACTTGTTTAAACATGCCCTCCATGCCAAACGTGCGTGATTCGTCGGGAACGATTGGCACAATGTACTTGCCGATCTTTTTGTCTTCGCAAAGCTTGCTGAGCAATCGAACGAATCCCATCGTCGTCGACATGGGCTTTCGCTCGCTGTCTCGGTCAACAATTTTCTTGTAGTCTTTGAACTCGGGAACTTCGATGGTCGGATTTTTCGTTGGACGCGATGGGACCGGCCCACCGAGCGCCGCTCGACGTTCCTTCATGTACTTGATCTCGACGCTGTCCTCAGCCGGTCTGTAAAAAGGAGCTTTGACAACATCCTCATCAGAAATTGGAATGCCAAACCGACTGCGGAACTGGATCAACTCGTCTTCGTTTGCTTTCTTTTTGTTATGAGCAATATTGCGGCCTTCGCCTTGCTCACCAAGGCCATAACCCTTGATCGTTTTGGCTAAAATGACGCTTGGTTTTCCTTTGCATTCTTCTGCCGCCCGGAAAGCCGCATAAACTTTTTCGGGATCGTGTCCGCCCCGCCGCAACCGGCTGAGCCTGTCGTCGGAGTAGTTTTTGACCATCTCCAGCAGCTCTGGGTACTTTCCAAAGAAATTTTCCCGGATGTATCCACCAGGCATCGCAACGTATTTTTGATATTCGCCGTCAACGACTTCGCCCATGCGTTTAACAAGCAGCCCCAGTTCATCTCTCTCCAGCAGCGGATCCCAGTCGTCGCCCCAAATCACTTTGATGACGTTCCAGCCTGCCCCACGAAATATCGCTTCCAACTCCTGAATAATGTTGCTGTTGCCACGCACCGGACCGTCGAGACGTAGCAAATTGCAATTGATGACGAACTTGAGATTATCAAGATTCTCTCTTGCAGCGAGCGTAATCGCGCCCAGCGTTTCGGGTTCGTCACACTCACCATCGCCCAGGAACGCCCAGACACGCTGGTTCGTGGTATCTTTAATACCGCGGTCGAGTAGATACTCATTAAACCGCGCTTGATAAATCGCACTGATCGGACCCAGCCCCATCGACACGGTCGGGTTTTCCCAGAAATCGGGCATGAGCCAAGGATGCGGATACGAGGCGAGTCCAGGGCCATCTTTTTGCAACTCACGTCGAAATCTTTCCAGGTGATCTTCGTCGAAGCGTCCTTCCATAAAAGCCCGCGAATACATACCAGGTGAACTGTGGCCTTGAAAGTAGATATGGTCTCCGTCGTAACCTGATTCTCCTCGTCCTCGAAAGATGTGATTGAAGGCAACCTCGTAAAGCGTTGCCGACGACGCGAACGTGGAAATGTGACCGCCGAGCCCTTCGAAGTTTTTGTTTGCTTTCACCACCATCGCAAAAGCATTCCAACGAACAATGCTCTTGATTCGGCGTTCAATCTCGCGATCACCGGGATACTGGGGTTGTTCCGAGACGGCGATCGTATTGATATACGGCGTGTTGGACTTGATCGGAAGGTCGACGCCTTCAACGCGCGCACGCGCTTCCAATACCGACAAAAGATACTTGGCTCGATCCTGACCACGGCTGCTGATGATGTACTCAAGCGAGTCGAGCCATTCCTGGGTTTCTGCCGGATCAACATCAACTGTCTGCTGAATGTACGGTTCCGCTTGCTCAAGTGGATTTGTCGACTTAATCACGTCTGACATCTATTCG
>CAMYNE010000399.1 GCA_947259675.1 uncultured Pirellulaceae bacterium | reverse complement strand
ACTTATGACAGTCAATTCCTAAATCTGTATTCTGCACTAAGTGTTGCTTTTCCAGTTGATGCCAATCATGACCGCGATCAATCCAGCGGCAGCCAACTGGACAATTAACTGCGCATCGTTCATCCGGGTTAGGAACACCACCAGGCTGAGGCCGAGCAGTAACAATCTTGAGCCCCAACCGATTCGGTGAAACGCATATCCGGCAATCGATGCCGCCAAACCACAAATCGCGACCAACGTTACGGCGACGGTTCCCGCGATTGTCAATGGGTCGGCTGCCTCGTTTTCGACCGTTAACATCAACAATTCCGGCTTCAGCACGAACGCGTAGGGCAATGCAAATCCGACCAGCGCAAATCGAAAAGCCGCGAAGGCAGATTTCATCACGTCGCCTTTGGCAATCGCCGCGGCGGCGTAGGCGGCCAAAGCCACGGGCGGAGTCACCATCGACATCATGCCGAAATAGAAAATAAACAGGTGAGCCGCCAATGGCGGGGTCTTCAACGTCGTCAATACAGAACCGACCAGAATTGCCATCAGCAGGTAACATACGGCTGACGGCAAACCCATGCCAAGGATGATCGTCGAAACCATCAACAACAATAAAGCCAGGATGGCATTGTCATTTGCCAGTGTTTGAATCTGCGCGGGCAGGGCAGCGCCCAATCCAGTCATGTCGACGATTCCCAGGATAATGCCGACACACGAAGCTGCCACAATCAGAGCCATCCCGCCTTTGGCCGCGCCCACCAAGGCCGCATAGATCTTTTCGTGATCCAGCCGAGTCGATTTGCTGAACAAACTCAGGATCAAGATTCCCGCAAGACTGGTGCTAACCGCGCGAAACGGAGTGTACCCCCAAACCAGCATCACGATCAGGATCACGAACGATCCGAAAAACACGAATCCCTGGAAAGCCGACATGTCTACCGCGCCGACGTCTTTCAGGGCCGGTTCTGATTCGGCGCCGATTCGTTTGGCGTGAAAGTGAACGGTCAACAACAACGCCGTATAATACAAAATGGCCGGGATCAACGCGGCTTTGATAATCTCGACGTAAGTTACGGCTGGCTCGACCATTTCCAACATCATGTACGCGCCAGCACCCATGATCGGAGGCATTAAAGCTCCGCCTGAACTGGCAGCGGCTTCGACGCCGGCCGCCGATTCGGAATTGAAACCCGAGCTTTTCATTAGCGGAATGGTAAACGTGCCGGTCGTGGCCGTATTGGCGACGGCTGATCCGGAAAGCGATCCCATCAAACCGCTACTGACGACGGCGACTTTGGCTGGCCCACCAGAACTGTTCTGAAAGATTCTGCGCGCAAACCGAATCACGTAGGCAGTCGCGCCGGTCTGTTCCAGCAATGTTCCAAACAGCACAAACAGGAACACGTACATGAACATGACACGTAGCGCAATTCCAAAGACCCCGCCGGATTGCAAAAAAGTCTTTTGGGCGATTTGTTCCCAGGACGAACCACGGTGGGGAAAAAGCCAATCCGGCATGCTTTGGCCAAACAGCGCATAGCCGATGAAGATCGCGCAAAGGATCGGCAATGTCCACCCGATGGCGCGCCTTGTCGCTTCGAGGACCAGCACCAAACCGATACCTGCGATCCAGAAGTCGATTGGTTTTTCATTGCCGGCCCGATCACCGAGCAACGTGCCATCAATCCAGAACCTCTCCAGCATGCGTTCGCTTTGAATAAACACATATCCGAACGTGACGATGGTGGCGATCACCAGCACCCAATCAAAAACGCGGATCGGGATTTTCTCACCCCAACGTTTGATCACCGGTCGGCTGAGAAAAACGAGAGTTAATCCCAACATGCCGAACAACGCGAGGTTGGGTTGTTCATCAAACAGGTTGGTATTGACGGCTGTCAGAACAAACACCGACAACACCACTGCCAATACGTTGTAGACGAGTTGGTTGGGGCTTTTCGGTGTTCGTTTAGCGGGTTCGCTGACAGGTTCGGACATCGTATGGGGTTGTTTTTGGTCGCCGTATCGTCAGCGTTAGAACCGAAACGAAATCCTCCAATTGAGCCGCTGTGACTCAAACAGAGCCAATCGTTAGTTGGAAGCATGGTTTTCGGATTCCGGCCAAATTCCGGCTTCCTTGTAGAACTTGATGGCGCCGGGATGAAACGGGGTTCCGGTATCACCAGCGGCGTTTTTCGGATTTAGCGCTTTTCCTGCTGGATGTTTTTCAGCGACCTGCTCACGATTCTCGTACATGATTTTGGTAAAGTTATAGACCAAGTCTTCATCGACATTGGCGTGAGTGATCAGGTGCATATTCCCGCAGTTGATGCCGACAAAGTCTTCTTTTAAATCACTGTAAGCGTCGGCCTTTACGGGAACTGTGAAATAAAACGGGTATTGTTTCAGTTTTTCAGGTGCGTTTTCATCCAGCTTGACAAATACGACGTCCTGGGATGAACAAAGCTGTGTGACCGCCGGGATCGGAATCGCTCCACCCATAAATGCAGCGTCGGCTTTTCCGTCCGCGATCATGTCACCTGCAGTGAAGTAGGTGCCATTCAGCACTGTGATGTCGTCGTAGCTGACTCCATGAGCTTCCAATAGCGGTTTCAGGAAGTAGTCAAATCCTGCTCCAGCCGGGCCCAGCACAACCCTTTTGCCTTTCAAGTCGGCGATTTTGGTGATGCCGGAATTGGCCGTTGTTACAAACACGCCGATGTTGGGGGCCAACGTTGCGACGGCGCGAACCTCGTGAGGCTTCTCCCAGGCACCTTCACCTCGGGTGGCAAAATATGTAATTCCGGCGTTAGCCATCCCGAATTCAATTTCGCCTGCTTCCAGCTTCCGGATATTTTCCTGCGTGCCCTTGGTGCCCTGTGGAGAGACTACCCAATTCAAATCGCCTTTATTGGCATCCACTACATTGGCGATGGCGTTACCAACTGGCGCGAACGCACCACCGGCGGGAGCGGTTCCAACGGTGACAAATTGGCGACCACCACTGGCTGGTTTTTCACCACCTCCAGTAGCCGGGGAGTCGCCGTTATTACATCCGCCACCGATCGCAAACACCGTCAAGCCTAACACTGCCAACAGGTATATGCTTCCAAAAGATTGCTTGTGTCTCAGCCGCATATCGAATCTTCCTTCGAGATCGTTTCTTGTTGACTTGACAAGTTGTAGATCATACCACGCGACAATTGGCAGCAAAATCGCGATATCTTCGCATACGCAGAGATACGCGAATTAGTTTTTCCCGTGGATATCGAGCAATTCAGAGCGGGTTCGACCCCGCCGCCTCCACTAACGCCGGCTCAATTCAAAAAGGCTCGTCAACACCAACCGGCGAGCCTTTTTTTCTGTCCCACGTATCACAAGGGTGTTTTTGCTTCCTTATCAACCCCACCCATTCCAATCGCGGGACTGTCGGAAAGGCGAGCAAGACGGCGGTTGGAACGCCGCTTTTTGACAATCAGGATACAAGCGAGCCCCCACACCGCGAACACCGCGCCCGGTATCAGGAGGCGGCCCACGGTCAGGGTATCATCCAACATCTCGCTCACGCCGCCTGCCGCAACGATGGCACCAGCATCAAAGACTGCGTGCAGTGCGATCGGCGCTAATAGCGAGCCAGAGACAAGCCGCACTGCAGCAAGCATCATACCCACGCCAAATGCAAATACCGCCTGGCTAGTAACA
>CAMYNE010000398.1 GCA_947259675.1 uncultured Pirellulaceae bacterium | reverse complement strand
CTCTTCGTCAACGCCCGCGGTCGATTCGTTGGCGACCACGTTCAAGCCATGACTTTGCCGGAACGACGAAACGAACAACATCTTGTTTTTGGCATCCCAGACTGGAACGAAAGCGTGAGTATTCCATTGGTTCTTCAATGGAAATGACCAAAGTTTTGTGCCGTTAGTCGGATCCACAGAAATAACGTCGTCCGTGGAAGCGAGTACGAATTGATCTACGCCATTATCGGTGTAGAGCAGGGGATTTCCATAACTATTTTGGTAATCGAGCGCACTCCAGGAAACTGATCCGTCTTTGACGGCAAACGCCATGATCGCTTTTCCTTTTCCTCCTACAGGCAAAATGACGTTGTCTGCGTAATGAATTGGGCTAGCCGAATATCCGAGGTCCACGCTGGTGCCTTTGTGGTCCTTGATCAGGTTCGTCTTCCAGATGATTTCGCCGTTGGCTCTGTTCAAACAGTGAACATCACTGTTGAAGCCAACGCAAATAAGTCGATCACCAATCAATAGCGGAGTCGCATTTGGGCCTTTCCCAAAACTGGGATCAGCATCCTTGGATAACGGGGCTGGATAGTTCTTCTCCCAAACGGTTTTTCCGTCGGAGCGGTCCATGCAAATGATGTACTCGTCATCGTCTTTGCGGTACATCGTGTACAGTCGATTTCCGTCGCACAAAATTGCCGAGTAGCCATTGCCTAGATCCCGCCGCCATTTTTCAGTCAACACTGGCTGATCTGAAATTTTCACGTTGTCGATTGAAAAGTCTCGTTGGTCGCCACCCCATTGAGTCCAAGTTTCGTCTGCTGATATTTGAGTTGAAAAAACGGAACTCACCATAACTACAAAGAAAACTGACATACAAACGTTAGCGCGCGACATATTTGGCTCCGTGAATTACCGCTGAACTTAAAAAGAAGGCCCCTTCAATCATCTCGTTATACTCCAGCCAAGCACCGGTATCCATTAGCCGGATTGTTGGACTTCGAACGCAGGCATTCCGCACTTCCGCATTCCGCACTCCGCTTTCCGCACTCCGCTTGCCGCATTGAATGCGTTCTTTTTCGTCAACATGTACTGAAAACGCGACGGCCTTACTGACTCCATGTTGCAATTCGACATCATTTTGGATGTCAAAATCGGAAAAACACTGGGTTTTCGTGGTTTCCGGCAATTGGAACGAGGCTTGCAATTTGATCTTCGCAACCAAGGGAGATCACGATGCACAAAAACTTTATCGCTCGAACAGCTTCTCAAGCCTTCATTCTTGTCTGCCTGATGGCATTTACAACAACCGCTTACGCTGACAAGCCTCATCACAAAAAACATCACAAGGGTCCGAGCTACAACCATATTTCGATTTCGCCTTACGGTTTCAATTACAGTTATCAGGATCGAAACTTCGGTTTCGACATTGGAAGTGATTTTGCCTTCGCGCCTGCGATCGAACCGCAACCATATGTCGAAGTCATCCCACAGCCTTATCTGGGCTCGCCAGTATTTGTTGAGGAACCCGTAATTGAACCGGTCATTGCTACCTCCGTGTTGACGCCGAGTTCAGCAGCGGTTGCTTTTCAACGCGATGCCGAATTAGCCTTCATGGCCGGTAGATACACTGAAGCTCAACGACATATCGACCATGCATTGATCGAAGACAAAGGCAATCCCTATTTGTTGCTGTATGCGTCGCAAGTTCATTTCGCAAACGGCGATTATCGTAAAGCTGCATTTGAAATTGAGACTGCGATCCACGTGCTGCCTCAGAATGAATGGGACATAGTGATCAGCAATTATCCCACGATCTATGGTCAAAATGACTATGTCTCACACATGGCTCAGCTGGAACAGTTCTGCAATCAACATCCTCTTGACTCTTACGCGTTTTCGTTGCGTGGATTTCATTTTGGATGCCTCGGTCATGCCGATTCAGCTCGCCGGGACTTTGAAAAAGCACTTTCCGTCGATCCCAATAATTCTCTCGCGAAAACGCTTCTCGATTCACTCGTCGCCCCGCCAAACCCGGAATCAATTCGATCGCCGACTCAGGTCATCATCGAAGCCCCTGCCGATCCCGGGGCTGGAAAATGAAGCCATTCAGAGAAATCAACCTCTCGTTCAACCTGGAAAAGAAAATGACCACACTGCAACGAATGAACTTTCGAGTGATAGCCATGAGCCTCAGCCTCACGCTGCTTTTGGCGACGGCTTGCCTGGCGATCCAGTCGCGAGAAACCGATGATCGCGGCCAACAATACGACCAAGGCAACTTCGCACCTTATGAATGGAACACAACGAAGGTCCAAACCAAACAAACACAGCATTCAAACCAACGGTCAACCGACGAAAAAAGCAGCCGACGGACGCAGACCCGGACTCGTATCGATCCCGCCTTGGTTAAGGACCTGTATGAACAACAACAACGATTGGATACCGCTCGATCGAAGAATCAATCTCCGTTATTTGGTTCGCCCATCTTCGGACCAATCGTGCCTTATGGATCAACGAATCGGGTCACACCGCGTTCACAACCGGTCGCACTTCCCAAAAAAACGGTCGCACCCAAAACAATCAGGTCACCCTTCGCAAATTTCAACACTCTGGTGGCAACTTCGCCCGCGGCCAATGTGATTCAGCTTCACGCCGAAGAGAATTTTCACAATGGCAATTATTCGTTGGCAGCCTATCAAATCGATCAGGCAATGGCGATCGACAACAAGAACGGACATTTGAAAATGTTTGCATCACTTACCAACATCGCCGCTGGAAATCATGAGAAAGCGGGACAGCTGTTCCATTCCGCCACAAAAATACTTGCAGCCGAAGACTGGGGCGAAATATTTTCAATCACCAATCGACTCTATGGCAATTCCGATTTCCAGAAACATGTCGAGGGCCTCAATGTTTATTGCAACGAAAATCCGTTCGCGATCGGTTCACGTCGCTTGAGAGGTTATCTCTCTTTGATCAGCGGACAACTTGAACCTGCTCGCGCTGATTTTGAGTTCGTACTCTCAAACGATAGAAACGATACAGTGACCAACAAACTACTGACGATTCTGGAACAACCCAACAAAACGTTATCGTCAGCCGCCAAGACAACAACGGGTTTTACAGGTCCAAAGCGAATCGTAAATCCAACCGTGAATCTAAAAAATTGAAATCAACCAAGGGTAACAATACGGATTAACCATCCGTCCCACGAAATCATTCCAATAGCTCAACCAAGGAGCCAAAAATGAAAAGTTATATCGAACTCGAATCTACTTCTTATTGGCACGCTAAAGCCCTTAAAGAAATCAAAACCTTCCGACGTAAGCGTGGCCGAGAAGCCGCCGAGTCAATGTTCATGGGTCTCGTATTTATCGGCCTGAGCTTTGGTGCGTTGTATGTGTTTACCCACGGCTGGCTCGACAACGTCGATGTGTTGGGCGGATTCAATTTCTGTAAAGACGTACTCGGCGTTGTGACGTCTAACGTTTCAGAATTCATGCGACACTTCAAGTAGATTGCCTCCTCCAGTTGAGCCGGCGATGTATCTGGCACGCACTCTCAAGCCGCTCGGGCTGACCGTCACCCGAATCGCATCGGGGTTGCCGGTCGGCGGCGATCTCGAGTACGCCGACGAGCTCACGCTCGGCCGCGCCCTCGAAGGCCGTCGCCCGATCGACTGAGTTGGGAGTTGTGCCTGGAGCGTGAGCC
>CAMYNE010000397.1 GCA_947259675.1 uncultured Pirellulaceae bacterium | reverse complement strand
TCCGTTGAGTAACCCTGGTGTTCTGGTTAACAGTTTGGTAACGGGATGAGGCCAAAATGTCGGCAATTCGATCTTGCAAACCTGTTCTGCGACGATTTAGAAGCCTCTCGCGGGCTAGTTGCGAATTCTCCCGACTCATCGCGGCATCTTGAGGCTTGAATTCATCTGCCCCAACCTGTTCCAAAGATAGTTGATTGTTATGGACGTTTCTTGCCCCTCGGATCTGATTTCGTGGTTGTGCGTAATTCGTCGCCGGTTGAGAATCCTCATCTGGAATGAAGGACGAAGTTTCTGTACGAACATTGACATCGGAGGGCGTTTGGACTCGCAGCTTTTGCTGAACAAACATTCCACCTCCAAGATATTCGCCGGCTGTTGGCGGTACGTGGACCGGCGGTATGAAATAGCTTTTGTTTTGACTTTGGACTGTATTCGGCGCGGGACTATCCGGGTTCGCTGTGGTTTGCGCAGCTGGTGCATGTCGCTTCTTCTGTGCCGTGATCATTTGAACCGCCTCGCGTTGCCAAGCGTTGTTCGGCGGTGATTCCGGATAGGCGTTCGCATTGAGACTGTCCGTCGATACGTATTGTCCCGTCGGCGGATATTGTTGTCCGACCGCAGTCAGCGACACCGGGAAGACTACCAGCAAAGCAGTGCAACCGATCATTCGAATGCTGCGCGTTGACCACAAGATTCGTGAAACGTGCGGAAGAAACGAATCAATTATTCTCGCCGGACGCAGATCCGTCCGTGCTGTAGTTGGGTGATTCTTGAGTAATCGCAATGTCATGGGGATGGCTTTCTCTAACACTTGCCGCCGATACCTGGATAAACCGGGCATCGGTACGCAATTGATCGATGGTCTGCGTCCCGCAATATCCCATGCCGGCGCGCAAACCCCCTACCAGTTGATAAACAAAATCGCTCAGCGCCCCCTTAAAAGGAACTCGCCCCTCGACACCTTCCGGAACCAGTTTTCCCGATTCCTGATCGGATTGCCGATAACGGTCGCTCGATCCTTTCGCCATGGCTCCCAATGAGCCCATACCGCGGTACACTTTGAACGTGCGCCCGTGGTACAAAATCATCTCGCCTGGGCTCTCCGCGAGTCCGGCTAACAAACCGCCGATCATCACGCAGTTTGCACCTGCCGCGATCGCTTTCGTAACGTCTCCTGAGTACCGAATACCTCCGTCTGCGATGATGGGAATGTTCAGTTCAGCGGCAACTTTTGCCGCTTCATTAATTGCTGTGACTTGCGGAACGCCAATTCCACTCACCACTCGAGTTGTACAAATCGAGCCAGGACCGATCCCGACTTTTACCGCATCGGCACCAGCCTCGATCAATGCTCGACAACCTTCGGCCGTCGCCACATTTCCGGCAATCACGTCGATTTCAAACCGCTTCTTCACCTCGCGGATGGTTTCGATCACATTGCTGGAATGTCCGTGGGCACTATCCACAATCAAAACGTCAACATCTTTGTCAATCAGCTTTTGGGCGCGCTCGTAGTCATAGACCCCAATCGCCGCACCAACTCGCAGCCGCCCCTGCTTGTCTTTGCAAGCGTTGGGGAAGCGACGCATCATGTCGATGTCTTTGATCGTTATAAGACCCCTCAGTTTCCTTTCTTCGTCAACCAGCAAAAGTTTCTCCACCTTTTTAGCCGTTAAAATTTTCTCAGCTTCTTCAAGTGTTACATTCCCCGTCGCTGTAACCAGCGGATCGTGCGTCATTACTTCAGAAACAGCCATTTCTGTCGTCTCCAGGAAGCGAAGATCGCGTCGAGTCAGAATGCCTTTCAAAGTGCCATCAGCTAGCACAATTGGGACGCCAGAAACGTTGTGCTGATGCATGATTTGCTGAGCCTGTCCAACGGTCGCATCAGGCGGAAGCGTGACGGGGTCAAAGATAATCCCGTTCGCGCTTCGTTTGACTTTGTAAACTTCTTCCGATTGGAAGTCCGCGGACATGTTTTTGTGAATCACACCGAGGCCGCCGGCTTTGGCCAATCCGATTGCCATCGCATGCTCGGTAACCGTATCCATTGGCGAGCTGATGATGGGAATGTTAAGACCGATGTTGGCGGTCAGACGCGTTGAAACGTCGACTTCAGAAGGTACGACATCGCTGTAACGAGGTTCGATGAGAACGTCATCGAAAGTGATCGCCATAAACCGAATTTTGTCGTCCATGTTTTGCCTCATATTTCCAGCGTCGGATTAATGAAGCACTGTAGTATGACGCTATTCACGACCATTGGCAATGAGACGGCCCCTCACCAACAAGGCATTCGACCGCAACCACCTTGGCACTTCAGTTTCTGGGGCAATTTCTGCTGCGGATGGTTGGTCAGGGGGCCGCCAGTTTCGTAGGATAGGCTGTCGGCTTGTCTCAATGCCAACATCTTAAAATTCAACCGACTCAAGCCTTGCCTCAAAGAACCCGCTCTTGAACACAACAAATCCGGACGTCATTTCGGTCACCGATTTGACGATGTCAATCAAATACTACCTCGAAGAGAAGTTCCTTTCGTTATGGGTCAGCGGCGAAGTCTCAGGGCTCTCGCGGCCTGCGTCGGGACACGTTTACTTTTCGCTTAAAGACAGCCGTTCGCAAATCAAGGCCGTGATTTGGCGTTCCAATGCGGAAAAGTTGAATCTCGATTTTCTAGAAGATGGCCTGGAAGTCATGGGCCTCGGTAATATTGATGTTTATGGTCAACGCGGAGTCTATCAGCTCAACTTCCGAAAGCTCCAGCCAGTAGGGCAGGGTGCACTTCAACTCGCTTTTCGAAAGCTGCACGCCAAGTTGGATGCCGAAGGCCTATTTGATCCCAGTCACAAAAAACCACTTCCGAAATTTCCGAAACGCGTGAACTCGGCTGAGCAAATCAAAGATGCAATTTACGCGTGTGCAGATTTTGCCGATCGACCCGACGTGATCGTTGTCACGCGAGGCGGAGGAAGTATCGAAGATCTCTGGAGCTTTAACGATGAACGAGTTTGTCGGGCGATCTTCAACAGCCCGATTCCAGTTATCTCAGGGGTGGGTCACGAAATTGACGTGACTCTTTCCGATCTCGTCGCCGACATGCGAGCGTTGACTCCTAGCGAAGCGGCCGAGCGGCTGGTTCCTGATCGACGAGAAATTATCGAGATGCTTGAGGCAGCGAAACGACGGATGAAACTTTCCCTTGAAGGACGGCTAATGCATGCCCGGCAGCATCTCGAACTGCTGGCCAATCGACCCGTCATAGCTCAACCACTTGCAACGATTCGCGCGTTCGAAAGGGATCTCGACGAAACGGGTCAGCGTGTCAGACGATTAATCGGCCAGAAAGTTGATGCAAGTAAAAATGAAATGAAAACGTTGACTGCTCAACTTGAAATGATGAATCCGCTGTCGGTATTGGCACGTGGATACAGTTTGACCACCGATGAAAACGGCCAACTCGTCGTCGACTCCAAACAAGTTGCGATTGGTGATAAAATCGCCAGCCGACTTGGACAAGGCTCACTCGTAAGTCGAATTGAAAAAATCCAATAGCTGAAGTTCCATGGCCAAAAAGAAAACCAAACCGAAAACAGACTCGTTCGAAGCTTCGCTCGACCAGCTCAGGGCGATTGTTGCCGAACTCGAAGAAGGCAATCTCTCACTTGACGGATCCCTCGAAAAATATGAACTCGGCGTCAAGCATCTCAAGAATTGCTACCAAGCATTGGAGACCGCCCAGCGAAAAATCGAAGTGCTGGTCGAACTCGACGAAAACGGGAAGCTAAAGACACAGCCTTTTGAGGATCAGGCGTCAGAGTTTAGTTCCCAGGATCAGTTCGAATCGGACGAAGACGACAAAAACGATGGCGACATGGACGATTCCAATGTTTTGTTCTAGTATGAAGTTCCTGCAATCTGAGTTAGCGGGCGGATTTCGCAGTTAAATTCGACGAGATAATGCAGTCAACGGTTTGGAAAGTTGGTGCTGAGGAGTACTGATCTCCAAAATCGTTGCTCCTCGGCATTTAATTGTGGGCTCGGTACTCCGTGACCGGCTGCACAATGGCGTCAGGGCGTGCCGCCGCTACACCAGTTCTTCCGGATCGGTTTCTATGACTATCGCTGCACTATTTCCACCCGAAATAGAATCCTTTCGAACGCAAATTGATTCCCGCCTCGACCGATATTCACAGTTCACTCAATATGGACTCGACTGTCCGAGTCATTTGAAAGCAGCTATTCGTTATTCACTTCTGGCCCCTGGCAAACGAATTCGCCCACTACTCGTGTTGACGGCTGCCAAGGTTTGCGGTGGTGATGTTCAAGCTGCTTTGCCGGCGTCATGCGCCATCGAGATGATTCATACGTACTCGTTGATTCACGACGACCTGCCAGCGATGGATGATGACGATCTGCGTCGTGGGCGACCGAGTTGTCATATCGAATTTGACGAGGCAACGGCGATACTCGCGGGCGACGCCTTAATTCCGCTCGCGTTTGAAGTCATCGGACGTGAAACCCGGCCCGCCGATGTCGCGACCGAATGCATCGTCGCATTGGCGAAAGCCGCTGGCGCGGCAAGGCTGGTGGGTGGACAAGCCGACGATTTGGCGATGCAATTCACAAATCCCGATGTGGAAACTTTGGAACATATCCACGGTCGCAAGACAGGGGCATTACTGACGGTTGCACTTGAATTGGGCGGTTTGACGGCCAGAACGACGTCCGAAACCCTTACCAGGCTCACTAATTTTGGAAAACACCTCGGTTTGGCCTTCCAAATTACAGATGATCTGTTGGATTTGCGCGGGTCTCAAGCCAAAATGGGGAAGCGGATTGGAAAAGACGCTGAGCGCGGCAAATTGACATATCCGTCGGTGCTTGGTGTCAAGCAAAGCGAAATCCGCGCTCGGGACAACGTTGACGCGGCGATTGCGGCATTGAAACCACTTGGCGACGCCGCTCGACCGCTCGAGTCAATCGCCCGATTCGTAGTTGACAGAACTCAATAAGAAAACACCATGCAGAAACTGTTACCCACAATTCAGTCGCCAATGCAATTGCACGAGATGTCGACTGCCCAGCTTCAACAAGTTGCCGACGAGATTCGCGAAACACTTTGCAACCTGCTCAGCCTGCGAGCCGCTCATTTTGCCTCGAATCTCGGCGTCGTCGAACTCACCTTGGCCTTGCACAGTGAATTTGATTTCCTGAAAGACCGATTGATCTGGGACACCGGCCATCAGATCTATCCCCAAAAATTGATTACCGGTCGCTACGACGAATTCCATACGATTCGCACGCGCGGCGGGTTGATGGGCTATCCGAATCCAAACGAGAGCGATTACGACTTGTTCATGACGGGACATGCCGGCTGCAGTGTTTCCACGGCTGTCGGTCTTCGCAGTGGTGACGACCTGTTCGGGCAAACCGACAACCACTCAGTTGCCGTTATTGGCGATGGTGCATTTCCGTCCGGGATCGTGTTTGAAGCAATCAACAATGCTGCGAAACTCAAAAAGTTCATCGTCGTTCTTAATGACAACGAGATGTCCATCTGTCCTCGAGTTGGTGGAGTCGCCAGCTACCTTGATCGACTCCGTTCAAACCGAATCTACGCGGGCATGAAACATGAATTCGTTAACATGTTGAGCAAGGTTCCTGTTTTTGGCGACCCGACAGAAAAACTTCTGTTTCAAATCAAAGAGGGTGTCAAAGCTGGCCTCCACGGCGGCATGATGTTTGAAGAGTTTGGTTTCAAATATTTTGGCCCCATCGATGGACACAACATCGCGATTGTCAAGAAATACTTCAGAATGGTTCGTGACATCGACGGACCTGTTCTCCTGCACGTGATCACGAAAAAAGGGCACGGGTTTAAACCCGCCGCCGAGGACCCTGTTTATTTCCACACACCTCCTGCGTTTGAACGTGACGGTGAAAAGACCGTTCCGAAATCAAAGGGCGGCGGAATGGCGTACACGAATCACGCCCGTGACGCTATTCACGATCAGATGAAACATAATGACAAAGTCACCGTCATCACGGCCGCGATGTGTCAGGGCAACAAGCTGGAACCCGTGCGCGAAGAATTTCCTGACCGCTTCTTTGACGTCGGCATTTGTGAATCCCACGCCGTCGCGTTTGCCGCCGGGCAAGCCAAAGTCGGACTTCGCCCAATCGTAGACATTTACAGTACTTTCCTGCAACGCAGCTATGATCAGATCTTCCAGGAAGTTTGTTTGCAGAATCTTCCAGTAACTTTCATGCTCGACCGCGCGGGACTCACCGCCCCAGACGGCCCGACCCACCATGGAACGTTCGATCTGGGCTATCTGCGAATCTTCCCGAACATGGTTGTAATGGTCCCGGGCGACGCGAACGACATTGGTGCCATGCTTGATTTTGCAATCAACCACAACTCGCCCTGTTCAATACGATATCCGAAAACCAATGCCGCTGAACTTGAGCGAGTCATTCAGCCCGTCGAGCTTGGCAAAGCAGAGATTTTCAGTTGGGGTAGCGATGGCACGATCATTGCCGCGGGAACACCGCTAGCCGAATGCCTGGTCGCGGCTGAGCAACTT
>CAMYNE010000396.1 GCA_947259675.1 uncultured Pirellulaceae bacterium | reverse complement strand
TGTCGCGGGTGACGTGAATGTTTCCGTAAACGGTGCCCGCGTAAATCACGCCCTCTTCTACCGGCGATTCAGAGATTGAAAATACAACTGCGTGAGCTATGTTGCCCTGCTTGTCAGGATCAAAGTTCGTGAGATCGGGACTAATCTTGTTCCAGTTCTCGCCACCGTCATCCGACAAGAAGACAAACTGGGCGCCATAAAGTAGTCGGCCTTTCCCATGCGTCGACAGTACGAGCGGAGAAACCCATTGAGCTCGCTTGGCTTCGCCTTCAAACCTTACTGAGATGTCTGTGTTTTTGTAGCAAATGCGGCGACGCCCCCGACGTTCCGTCTCGACTTTCTGGCTGTAGTCCGTCATCGTGGGACCGCCGCCGTAACGTCTCAACGAATAAACGATGTTGGGGTTGTCAGGGTCGACGGCGTGCCGACCAGACTCGTCGCCCGTTGCTCTCTCCCAGGGCTGATGCACAATGGAATCGCGTCCACGGCTAAGGTCCACCAAGCCGCGCCAAGCTCCGGTGTCTTGCGCGCAAATGTAGATCCAGAACTTACCCTCTTCTTGGCTGATCCCGCAGTTGTAACCGTGCGCAATTTGCATGTTGGTTGGGTGGTGGTAACTTGCAAAGCCATCGTGGGAAATCATCACCCCGCCATCGTTCACCATGACCACGTGGTCCGAGTCATTGGGATTGATCCACGCCCCGTGGTAATCAACATGGCTGCCCCGAAGTGATTCCCAGGTGTAACCACCATCACGAGAGCGGCGAGCGGAAAGGCCGACGACGTAGATCGTTTCGGCGTCATTTGGATCGACACGGATCTGGCCGAAAAACCAACCGTAGCTAGGGTGCGTCGTGCGCGCCCCTTCGTTGCCTTCGATCAATCGGAAGTTCTCACCGTAATCATCGCTGCGATAGATTTTGGCACCCTCTTGTCCGCGTTCAGCCCCGTCGTGATTGAGAAGTACATAGACTGTCTCGGGTTGATTTGCACACAAATCGATACCAACTCGTTCGTACTCACCAGTTGCGAAATCTGGCAGCCCGTTTTGGTTTAGGGATTTCCATGTTCGACCGTCATCGATCGTTTTGTAGACGCCGGTCTCCGGACCGCCGATAGGATCATTCCATCGATAACGCAAGCGCGGTGCCGTGCCGGCGTAAAGCGTGCCGGGATGTTTCGGGTCCATCACCAGGTCGATGACTGCGGTGGAATCGTTCTTGTAGAAAACCTGGTCCCAGGTTTTACCACCGTCAATCGTTTTGTAGATGCCCCGTTCCTTGTTTTTCGTGTACTCGTGGCCAGCAGCAGCCACGTAAACGATGTCGGCATTTTTGGGATGGATTACGATGCGTCCGATGTGGTGCGTCTCGGTCAAGCCCATATGCTGAAACGTCTCACCACCATCGGTCGATTTGTAGACACCCGAACCAGCCATCGTGCTGCGCAAGATGTTGGACTCTCCGGTGCCGACCCAAACGATGTCCGGATCGGAAGGAGCAATCGTTACGTCGCCGATGCTCGCCGTTTCGTAGTCTTCGAAAATGGGCTTCCAGTCTATTCCGTCGTTAGTGGACTTCCAGACTCCACCTGCGGCCGTCGCGAAAAACACAGTTTCAGGACGATCTGGATGCACGTCCAAATCGGTACCGCGCCCCGCCATTCTCGTGGGACCAACCGCCTGCCAGGAGTTGTCGGTGTAAGGAGAAATCTCTGTCATGATCAGGTGCTGGTCGAACCAGGCGAAACGCTCATGCACATCGTTTTTGGAGTCGTCCGCTTTTTCTTCTTGAGCCTGAATGGGGAGGACAAAAAACAGTCCGATGGAAGCAGCGGCCAGAACCCTACGGAAACTTGGAATTTTCTGCAAGAACACGGTCATCATGATCCCTTTAAAGCAATAAGAGTTAGCGCCGATTCATTTGAAAGAAACGATGAATTACTATAGCAATCTTGATTTGGAGATGAGGTAGATGCAAGTCTGGTCATTCAACTTTTGCGACTTCGCTAATAGACTCGCCATGCGATTGACAGAACGGCCACGAAGAACGCAGCATAAGTCATTCTGAGAGAGTTTTAGTATGCCGTGATGCTAACCAAAAATCGTTGATCTATTGATGCCTAATTGGTAAATTAGCTGCATTAACTTCGGGTACGAACCAGCGGGCAGTCTGACTAATCGAGCATTCAATTGCCCACCGACCGTCCATCCAAACCATCAATCCGTCTGACCTAAAATGTCGAAACGATGTCCCTATTGCGGTGAGAGTATTCGAGTTGGTGTTGCCGAATGTAAACATTGCGGAAAATCACTCGGCAAGAAAAACGGGGAGTCCTCAGATGCGCCCAGAATGACCAGTTTGGATTCATGGAAAAAGAAAACCGTTCCGACTTGGTTTATGTTCCTGATGGTTGCCCTTGCGCTATTTTGCGTTTGGCTGATGTTTGCCAAAGGATGCGAAGGCAATGCGGAAGACCCGCAGAACAATGAAACAGCATTTCGAATCAATCAAAATCTTTGAGAATCTACTTTTCGCGGTCGCAGCCGCCGACTAAATGCTCCTCAAGCCGACGACGCTTGGGCTGGGCGTTAAACGGATGTTGGTGGCCGGTTATTCCCTTTCCGGAGACTTGCGCCGAAAAACCGCCACGACGTCTTCGGCTGGGACAACGAACAACTGGTTGTCCGATTCAAAGTCGACCGGGATCGCGTTCTTTGGATGGAAGAGAACCTTGTCGTACTGTTTCAGCGGCAAGTCTTCGTCGTGTTCGATCGCGGCTGAAATCGTCACGATCCGACCTGTGATAGTGGGAATCTCTGCCGCGTCGGGAAGAGCAATTCCGCCTTTGGTTTCTCGTTTGGGCTCGTCCTTGCGCACGAGTACCCGAAGTCCAATGGGTTCCACATACTCGAATTTTTGAGACCGCGATTTCTTGCTGCCGGGCTCCTTTGCCATCCGTTGTATCTCCGACGGTGAATTACATAACTTATTCAATCTATTATCACATTTTGCCTTAAAACGTCGAGTTGTGTTTCGATGGAAATTCCGCAATTTCCTCTCCCCACAGAGCCGCTGCCACTCGGTTCAGGATGACTACGGCGTATCAGCGGCTCCAACACCAAGAATAGGAACCCTTCAGCCGGCAATACCTTAATTTTACCCGGCGCATTTGAAGTCACGCGAGGGACATTGTCTTCCGGGACACTTGCCGACCTCCTCGAGAGCGATAATTCCGATTTGTCAGTCCGCAGAAACAGCCAAGACCTTCAGGCTGTTGTTCAAGTCGATGTTTTCGGAAATTCAGTCAATGCGTTTCCGTCGGGCATCAATATCACGGTGGAAAGTTCCGTCGTTGCGCGACCGGCGGTGAGCCTCGAAATCGAAGCATACAACTTTTACAAACAAAAATTTGAACTGGTTGCCGAGCCAGGACGCAGACGATTCAGGGATAGGGTCGAAACCGTTTCGCTCGCAGGCGACTTAACACGATTTATTACGCCTGGCTCCGGCAGCATGATTGCCCGCGTGAAATATGTGTCGCCCAACATTGACCAACAATTCACGGCCAACATGGATCACATTTTCTGGACGATTATTGAGTAAACCTGGCTGGATTCTGAGAATTCATCGTAGCTGGGTTCGTGAGAATTCAGGGGCACAAAAACTTGATTGGTGCGGGCGTTCTCTTTCAGTCCATTTGATCTTCACACCATTGGTC
>CAMYNE010000395.1 GCA_947259675.1 uncultured Pirellulaceae bacterium | reverse complement strand
CAACGCCCACCACCGAAATCACATAGGCTAGATCGCACCAAATCAGTACAATATTTGCAGAGACAGTTTTCCCCGGAATTTGAACCGCAATGAGCAAGAAAAAGAAACGTCCGTTCCCCGTCAGTGATGACCCGCCGAAAAAGGCCGGTACTCCCCGTGTCCAAGCGATGTATAACGAAAATCGTCAGTCGATTCTCGAAGGCGATCGAGTTGGCGGCGTTTTTGGCTTTTTTCGCGACTATGGAGTTCGAGAAACCATCGAGTCAATCCTGATCGCGGTCGTTTTAGCTTTGATGTTCCGCGCTTACGAGGCAGAGGCATTTATCATTCCCACGGGATCCATGGCGCCGACTCTGCAAGGTCAGCACATGGACGTGACTTGCGAAAAATGCGGCTACCAATACCGTACCGGAGCCAGCTTTGAAAATTCCTCCACCCCTCCCAGCCAACGGGACACCGTCATCAATACGGTCTGTCCGATTTGTCAATACAACATGAGAATGGCCCGAAAAAAGAACCCAGAACATAAATCTTACAACGGTGATCGCATCCTGGTAAACAAGTTTGTTTATGACTTTGCAGAGCCTGAAAGATTTGATGTCATCGTCTTCAAAAACCCGAATAACGGCAAACAAAATTACATCAAACGACTCATTGGGCTGCCGAACGAAAACCTGTTGATCGATTCCGGTGACATTTATAAAGTCGATCCGGACGGCAAGGGCAGCTGGATTAACAAACGCATCGTTCGCAAGCCGCCGCACAAATTGCGAGTCATGCTGCAGGAAGTGGACGACACGAATTTCATTGCTCCCGAGTTGAAGAAGGTCGACTGGCCTTCCCGCTGGCAACAATGGTCCGACGGAGACGCCTGGCAAGTCGACTTCTCCGGCGAAACACCGAATTATCGCATTCGAGCCACTGATCAAGTTAACTGGTTGCGCTATCGGCATTTAATTCCGCGACGATACGATTGGGACAAGATCGAAGCTGGTACTCGACCAAAACGCATTGACGAGAATCAAACCGGACAGATCATTGGTGACTATTATTGCTACAACGATCGCACGTATGCTAAGCCGATTCACGGCGAGAATCGCAGCCCAGGCAACCACTGGGTCGGAGATCTTGCGAGTGAGAGTTGGTTGGAAGTCAAGTCTGATTCTGGCACGCTCTTGTTAGATATCGTTGAAGGCGGTGCTCACTACCTGTGTTCGATTGACATTGCGACCGGCATAGCGGAATTAAGCAGCAGCGATGACACCGTCACGTTCATGAGCGAGGATGGAAACGCTGTTCCGACACCGACCGCAAAAACGCGTCTCAACAAAGCCGGCAAGTACCACATTGTCTATGCCAATGCGGATGACCGAATTTACTTGTGGATTAACAATCGTTTTGTCAAGTTTGATGCGCCGTTTTTTCAGCGCGAAAGCGAGGTGTTGCCGAGATGGAGCCCGACTGATTCCGGTGACGCCGAGCCAGCCGGTATCGGCGCCAAGGATGCCGAAATCAATGTGACTCGTTTGAAAATCCTGCGAGATGTTTATTACTCGTCTACTTTGGATAGACATCTGATTCAAAACGAAAGTGGATTCGGGATCACCAAAGACTTTCCACCCGGCGTCAGTTCGATGGCAGAAATAAATGAGGACCCTTCCCGTTGGGAAACACCTGCTGGAAAAGCAATTTTTCGAGAGGAAAAGGGAAAAACAAAAGTGATGTTTCCCCTCGAAAACGACCAGTTCCTGCCCATGGGCGACAACAGTCCGGCGAGTCTTGACGGGCGAGTGTGGCAAGGTCCAAAGTACGTGCCTCGAGAAATGATGATTGGACGCGCGATGTTCATTTACTGGCCGCACAGTTTGAGAAAACCGTTGCCGTTTTTCCCGAACTTTGGACGAATGGGTTTTATTCGATAACCTCCGATCTAATTTATTGGGATAAACTTATACAGATTGCCGCTGAAACGATACGAACTGGCGATGGACGCCCGAACAGCAGGAGCACAAGGATGTCGATTCTGGAAGTTGAAGGACTCGTAAAAACATACGCACGTCGACGCGTCGTGGACGGAGTTGCCTTAAATGTGCAGCCCGGCGAAATCGTTGGTCTGCTCGGCCCTAACGGCGCCGGCAAGACAACAACTTTTCGAATGATCTGTGGAATGATCAAGCCTGATAAGGGTAGCGTCTTTCTGCAGGGCGAAAACGTCACTCGCTGGCCGATGTATATGCGAGCACGTGCCGGCGGAATGGGATACCTCCCCCAGCAATCCAGCGTATTTGCAAAGTTGTCGGCAGAAGACAACTTGTATGGAACGATGCAGTTACTGGGATTCAAACGCAAACGTCAGCGCGAACGTTGTGATGAGTTGCTGGATCAATTCAAGATCGCTCATATTCGCAAGTCCAAAGCCGGGAAACTCTCAGGAGGTGAACGCCGTCGACTGGAAATCGCCCGTTGCCTCGTCTCTGAACCCAAAATCATCATGCTGGATGAACCGTTTGCCGGAATCGACCCTGTTACAGTTCAAAACATTCAGACTGTAATTCGCGAACTGGCAGACCGGGGAATCTCGATTCTGATTACCGACCATGCAGCCCGGGAAATCCTGCAAACGACCGATCGGACCTACGTTGTCGACGAAGGGCAGATCTTGATCAGCGGCTCGGCCGATGAAATTGTCGCACATCCTCAAGTCCGTGAAAAATACCTCGGTGATATCGGGATGCCGGGGGGATTGGAACTGAGCTCAGATACTCCTTCAGTTGCTCCCGCCTCCCCCGTCGATGTTTTCAAGACATTCTCAATTGAGCCTGCCACGAGCGTACCGACGCTTCCGGTTTCAACTTATGAGGAGCTGCCGCCAAAGCCCGCGGACACAACTGAACCTTCAGAAAAAACGCGATTATGAGGAGCTGCCGCCAAAGCCCGCGGACACAACTGAACCTTCAGAAAAAACGCGAATCGTGTTCTCAAAACCACGCCGAAAATCGCGACGAGGCAAGGCTCCGTTTAAGAGCTCTGATTTGGATTGAATTGGGAGTTATGGGCCAATTGGTGATCGTTTAATCGCGTGGGCAACGCCGAATGGCATTTACTTTAGCCGCGATAGCGGTGGTTGCGGGTAGCCGTCGGCGTAAGCCGATGGTTTATGGTATTCGAGAAAACCAGCCGCAATAGCGGTGACAGCGAATCAGCCTCCGCTTTCACCGCATTCGCGGTTAACGTGTTGTTCGGGCTTTGATCCCACAGCTGACGCTGTGGGCTACCTGCTTTCGCAGCTTCGCTGCTGAATAAAATCTAAAGTAAGTGCCATTGGGGGCAACGCTCCACGTGTTTGGATCGGCAAAACGCGGCCGGTTGGGCACGCGGTTAAACAGCACACCCAACGCTACTTGTTCAAGTTATGAAATTCTGGCGTAAGTCCCTTTTGGTAAGAACCAAACCCGAACCTGGTCGGTTTGTAGTCACCAACAATCTCAACGTTGGCCGCATCCGGGATCTGATCTTCCATGCCCAGGCACCAATAGCTTCCGTTCACGATCAAGCGTCGCAACCCTTCCGATTCAAAATCTGTCGACGCGCCCATCGTGGTACATAAGATGCGGGCGACCTTTCCAGACTTACTTTCGAAGTCCCTGGTCCAAACCAAAGGCATCATCGGATTGTTTTTCTTGCCTTCGACCGGCTTCGAATCGGGAGTCATCCCATCGAGCACTTGCCCATGCATCAATACCGTAGCCGTCTCGGGCAAATGAGTGATGCCATAAACGTCGGTCGGACCCCACACATCGGTGGCGCCATTCAAAATCGGACTCGATTTGTAATTTTCATTGACCACGCCGCGACAGCTTTCTTTGCCGTGATGACCGTGATGGCTGACCCAGGTATCTCCGAGCACTTGTTGACCGAATCCACCAGGCCATTCTCTGGAGTTAAAGCTGTAGCTGACATACGGGCTTTCGCTGTTCTTGGGGTAATTGAATGCATGTGTTGACGTTCGCAAGCCAATAATCGGTTTGCCTGCATCGACAAAGTCGACAAAATGTTTCATGTCTTCATCGGGCAAGTTGCGAAATCGCAGACCAAGTATGACAAGGTCGGCTGAATCAATGACATGCATGCCCGGAATGTTCTTCTGATAGTCGGGTGCGATCGTTCCGTCTTCCGGATTGATCGGGAACAAGACGGTGCATTTGAAGCCATGATGGACTGAGAGAATTTTCCCCAACATTGGCAGCGCTTCTTCGCTGCGATATTCATCGTCTCCCGCGATCAGAACAATGTGCTTCCCGGCGCCGGGGCCTTCTCCGCCTGGATACTCGCACCAAAGTTGTTTCGTTTCGTTTGAGGCCGGCTCGGCTTGTTCGTCGTTTTCCTGGGCAAATGAAGCGGCAACCAAAACAAGCGTGAAGGTGACAGCGACGGCGGTGATCTTAGTCTTCATAAGAATTCTGTTGGTTGGGAATTATTCGGATTGTTTGGTGGTTAGCTGATTTCCATCCGCAATTTGCTCGAACTGTCTTTCAAGTTCCTCTGCAACTTCCGGATACTGTTCAATCAGGTTTACGTTTTCGCCGAGATCAGCCGAGATGTCAAACAGATGATAAGGCTTCGCGAATTTTTTGCCTTTGGGTTTCTGACGACCTCCAGAGCCGTTTCCCAAAACGAGCTTCCATTTGCCCTTGCGGATGGCAAACATCCCGCCTGCGGAGTGATGAATAACGGGCGGTCGCAGAGAAGCTGCGTCGGATTGGAGCACTTGCGGCAGAAAGCTGTAGCTGTCCGGTGACGCAATCGCATCGAATTTTGCATTCGCAATTTCGGCCAGGGTTGCCAGGATATCGGTGTGAGTGATTGTCTGACTTATTTGATGGGGCGTTTTGACTTTATCCGGCCAGCGAACAAAAAATGGAACGCGATGACCGCCTTCCCAGATGTCCGCTTTTGTACCTCGGAGACTTCCGTTCGGTTGATGATTTTCGGGGCGATAGCCCTGTTGTTTCGGTTCGTCCAGGTGATCTGGTTTACCGTCTTCGAAGCGGTACATGAAGGAACCGTTATCACTAGTGAAAATCACGACTGTGTTCTCACGCACGCCGTTGCGATCAAGCGATTCAAGCACCTGCCCAACTGCGTTGTCCACTTGCATGACAAAGTCAGCATAGAAACCAAGTTTCGATTTGCCTTGAAACGCCGTGGTGGGCATTACGGGCTTGTGTGGCGCCGGAAGCGGCAGGTACAGAAAGAACGGTTGTTGTCCTTTAGCATTTTTTGTAACAAACTCCACTGCCTTGTCGGTCAGATGATCAAGGCACTCGATGATCTTGAAGTCCGCGGCAATCTCGCCTTTACGATAAAAAGCGGGAAACGAATCACCTTCGATGACCTTATCCGGGATACTGGTTACTCGATTGTTTTCGATATAAACATAGGGGCTCATATCCAGCGAGGCGGGAATAATGTAGCTGTAATCAAATCCGTGGTCGGTGGGTGCGTCCGTGATTGGCTTTGAAAAGTCGACTGACCCGGGATTTCCGGCGATCCCAAAATAGTTGATGTTGGCTGGTAAATCTTCCTGCCATTGCCAACCAAGTCCTAAATGCCATTTGCCGATGCAGGCCGTTTTGTAGCCGGAAGCTCCCAACACACTGGCAATCGTCTGCTGTTCGAGGTCCACGAGCGGCTTCGAATAGCCTCCGAGGACACCATTTTTTAGACGAGTCCGCCAGCAGTAACGTCCGCAAATCAGTCCGTACCGAGTCGGCGTGCAGACTCCAGACGGCGAGTGGGCGTCGGTGAACGTAACGCCTTCTTCCGCCAACTTGTTAAGGGAAGGTGTGGCGACGGTTGAGACCGGGTTTAGTCGCTGGACATCGCCGTACCCCATATCGTCCGCCATGATCACCACGATGTTTGGCCTGGACGAAACTGCTTCGGTCGCGGCTGGCTCAATCCCGAATGAGTTGATGCTGGCGATCGAAAACAGAACCAAAACAGCGATTGGGAATACAAAGATAACTCGCATTACTTCCCTCAATGTGTTGAAAGAAACTGCGAGTATAGTTGATCCACAACATAAATGGGATCATGGGCACATCGACATCGCGGGGCGCGGTAGGTGCTCGGTAAGAGCTAAATTGAAGGTTAGCAAACATTAGCCGGTTTGGCGCCAGGTAGCGTCTGTTAAATCAAAATGGCACGTTTTTTCTGAGCGGCAAGGCACTAGCCGCCGGTATTTGGTGAGCGATTAAAAACGTACCCGCGGCTAGCGCCTTGCGGCTCACATTTAATAAACGCTACCTAGCCGCGGTTTTTGCATCGTCAACCGCGGCTAACGCCCAAACGGCTAATCACGAAAATTAGGATGTGACAGACTGCTAGTGCCCAAACGGCCAATCCGCTGACGTAACTCTACGTCGATTCTTGTGCGACTTGGTGACTTGCGTCGCTTGCTTCCGTTCGGAATTGAATTGGGAGAAGACGGCCAAACCTGTTTTGCCTCAAGGCGGGAACGACATCAGACTCGAAGTTCTTAACCAGTTTCCAATAGGGTCGATTAATGAGTTTTTTCGTTAAGACATGAGGCTCAAACGCGAGTGGGATTTTTAAGAATTGTTGTATCTG
>CAMYNE010000394.1 GCA_947259675.1 uncultured Pirellulaceae bacterium | reverse complement strand
ACCGGACTCATCTTACCGTTGGCGATCGGCGTTTGGGCGATTCCACTGGCGAGCTCCACAGCGGACAACTGGCCTCAATGGCGAGGGGGCAAGTTTGATAGTATAAGTTCCGAAACGAATGCACCTGCGGAAATTGCGGTCGAAAAAAACCTGCTTTGGAAATTTGAGATGCCAGGACCGGGAGGGGCAAGTCCGGTTGTCTGGGGAGACAACCTATTCGTCACAACCGTTGAAGGTGGTGACAACGGCGATGACCTCTCGTTGCTTTGTCTTTCGGCTGAAGGGAAACTCAAGTGGAAAAAAAAGCTCGAGGGTAAGAACCGCAACTCTCGTGACAGTGGAAACTCAGCCAGCCCTTCGCCAAGTACGGATGGCGAACATGTTTGGGCGATGACGGCTAATGGAGTGGTGCAGTGTTTTGATATGAAAGGCGATCAGGTCTGGTCGAAAGATCTACAAGAGGTGTACGGCAAGTTTCATATTCAGTTTGGAATGACTTCGACACCTGTTCTGGATCAAGGTCGTCTTTATTTTCAGCTCATTCATGGAGAGCTCAAACGCCGATCAAGAGAAACCAGCGTTGGCTGGGTCATCGCCCTGGATGCGAAATCGGGCAAAGAAATCTGGAAACACGAACGTAAAACGGATGGCCTTTTTGAGAATCGCCACTCGTATGCCTCACCGGTTCTCTATCGCGATGGCGAATACGAGTTTCTTGTAACCCACGGTGGCGACTATGTCATCGGTCACTCGCTTAAAGATGGTTCCGAGTTATGGCGATGCGGCGATTTGAATCCCAAGGGTGACAACTACAACTACACGCTGAGGTTTGTTTCTTCACCCGTTTGTGCCAAGGGAATGCTGGTGGTTCCGACGGCCAAAAGCGGCCCCGTGTTGGCCCTCAAAGTCGACTCGAATCTGACGGGCGATGTCACTGACAAAAAACAGACTCGTCATTGGCGAATGGATCGAGGAACTCCGGATGTGGCAACGCCAGTCATTTATAATGAGCAGGTATATCTGGCTCGCGAAAACGGTGTGCTGATCTGCGTGGATGCCACAACGGGCGAGCAAATTTACCAGGAGCGGTTGTTGGCCGACCGTCATCGGTCAACGCCGGTCGCGGCAAATGGGAAAGTTTACATCGCGGACCGCAAAGGAAAAATCACAATTCTGGAAGCTGGTCGGAAACTGAAAGTCCTTTCAACGTCCGAATTGGGTGAAGAAACTTTGGCTTCGCCAGCGATTTCCAATGGAAGGATCTACGTTCGAACACAGAAAAATCTGTACGCTTTTGGCGATAAATCTAAGTCTGAATAGACCACGAATTAACATAAGTTTTTGATCGGAGTTACCGTGAAACGTCTTTGTCCGATATTTGTTTTGGCCACCCTGTTGATCGCCCAGCCCTTGTCGAATTCGCTGTGTCTGGCGGTTCAAAACAACGATCAACCGCGAACCGTAGAAAAGAATCAGAAAATGGAATATGCGATTGCCATTCATGGCGGCGCCGGATCGTCGCCAGCCCAATTTTCGCAGGAAGCCAATGCGATGCGGCGAGCGTCCATGCGGGCAGCTTTGAAAATCGGTAGCGAGATTCTCAAATCTGGCGGAACCGCACTCGACGCCGTCGAGAAAGTCTGTCTTTTAATGGAAGATGATCCTCAATTTAACTCGGGGGTTGGCGCCGTTTTCAACTCGGACGGCAGCCATGAACTCGATGCTTCAATCATGGACGGTAGTAATCAAGCCTGTGGAGCCGTTGCCGGTGTTTCGCGTGTAAAAAACCCGATTCAGCTGGCGCGTCTGGTAATGACGGACACGCGTCACGTGCTCTTGGCGGGTCAAGGTGCCGAGAAGTTTGCGGCCGAGAAGGGAGTCGCGATGGTCGAACCCAGCTATTTTGATACCGAGGCTACTTTAAAGGCCTGGCAAAGGTTTCGCGCAAAATCAGGTGATTCCAGCTCGCAGACGGACGTCGAGAAAATCAAGATTTTTAATGAAGACACGGGATCCTACATGGGAACCGTCGGCTGCGTTGCGCTCGACAAGAATGGAAACCTTGCAGCCGCCACATCGACGGGAGGGCTGACGAACAAGAAGTTTGGAAGAATCGGTGATAGCCCAATTGTTGGTGCGGGTACCTTCGCCGATAACGAAACGTGTGCGATTTCCGGAACTGGAATTGGCGAGCAGTACATTCGGCACGCGGTGGCATACGACGTGTCCGCTCAAATGAAGTACAAAGGCGTTTCTCTCAAAGAGGCAATCGACAACAACTTGGCCTCCCGACTGAATCAGGGTGACGGTGGTTTGATCGGTGTCGATCACGACGGAAACATCTATATGGCGTTCAATACACAGGGCATGACGCGTGCCGCAGCTGACTCAAGCGGTCGTTTTGAAGTGCTGTGGGACGAAGCAGTTAATTATGGTGAGTCCACGAAAGTCGAAAAATGAAAATCGGTCGTGGGCTAACAAGGCAGGGACGGCATGACATCGTCATTGATGTCATTGCCGTCCCCTTAATGCTAGTGCGTGTCGCACAGACGTATAGCGGTCGTACGCTCTGATTGCCGGGCGAAACCGACAAAAAGACGCCAAACTTAAACCAAACGCGCTCTAAATCTCAACTACCTTGTGCGAGTCGCAATTCCCATGCCTCGACGCCTATCGACTCATGCGTCTCAAGTTCCGCAACATGTTCGTAATATCGTCTTGAACAGCAGAAGACGCACCGACAACAATAATTCGCGAAGGGCGATAATACTGGATGATCCCGGTGCCACCGTTTCGCTGCCAGGAGTCAGGATTAATCACACTTACAATCAAATCAACCAGTTCCTCACCGTGGTCCCATGGTGGGGCAAAATTGCCTGAAAGGTAGCCAAACATCTGAGTTGGTCCGCCGGTAAAGCCACACATTGTTGTCATCGAAGCGTACATGGCGTCATCGAGTTGCTGAGCTTCCGAACTTTCCGATCCAGCTTTCGAATTCGCGGCCGATTCTGCGAAAGGAAGTTCAGTATCGGACGGTTGAGGCAATTCCCGGCTCGGGTTTTCGCCGGCCAGCAGTTTCTTGTTGAGTTCTATTAATTCCTTTTTCTCACGCCGTGCCTTGCGAGACTTTTCGATTTCGATCGTTTTTAAGTATTTTTTCAATCGAGCCGCCGCAACCGCACGAAGACTTTGCAACTGACGGTGAGTTGCAAAACGTGGGTCGCTAACGATTTCTCGATGCATGTAGCAAAGGTCGATGATTCCACCCACCTGCAAATCGAGATCATCTTCACTCTTCGAGTTCTTCATAAAAGCGTTAACATCCCGGCGCATTTCGCCAATCGGGCGCTGAACGCGTTCGGTGTCTTCTTTGGATACTGCTTCGTCGTCCGCGAACACGGCCGATTCGAAAATCAGAAGAGTGAGCACAACGAATGCAGCAAACGCGAACGTGCAGCAAACGAAGCCTGTGAAGAATCCAAGAAAAAATGGATGTCCCTTTGAGACTTTGGAAGGGACCGGCTGTTGGAGGTTACCCTTGGTAACGTGTTGAACAAGCCAATTGCGCATGAACGCCTCCTTTTGACGCGAGGATGCCTGCCCAACGAGATTGTATCGCTTTGCTGGAAATAGTGCAAATTCTTTTGGGCGATCCGATCGGATTTCTTGGATTAATGCTCCGTCAGTGACGCCTCTAGTCGACTGTTCATAAAAAAAATCGGAATCGGCTC
>CAMYNE010000393.1 GCA_947259675.1 uncultured Pirellulaceae bacterium | reverse complement strand
CCAGGCAAATTGGAAGTAGCGATTCCAAAGTGTCGGCAGGTCAAATTCGGGGTGGGTCGGAAGAACTGTTGATCGAAGTATTGGGTGAGTTTGATTCGATTCAGCGAATTGAGAACATTCCGGTTCGCTACCAGGAAGACGGCGGATTTGTTCGTTTGAGCAATCTTGCCCGAGTCGAGAAAACGATTGCCGATCCGCCCGACAGTCTGGCGATCGTGGAAGGAAGACGCTCCGTGGTGTTAGGCGTGTTCGTCCGGGAAAACAGTCGAATCGATTTGTGGGCAGCCGCGACGAACGAGGCTTTGGACGATTTCGAATCGGAGCTACCGACGGGAATCGACTTGGATCGAATCTTTAACCAGGACGAATATGTATCGAGTCGATTATCAAAGCTGCTGACCAATCTGCTAATGGGTGGATCGGCGGTTTTTTTTGTCATTCTGGTGCTGATGGGCTGGCGAAGTGCCATCGTCGTCTCGATCGCTTTGCCGTTGGCGGCCATGATGGTTTTGTTCGGGATGCGAATCTTGGAAATCCCGGTTCACCAAATGTCGGTGACTGGCCTGATCATCGCGCTAGGTCTGTTGATTGATAACGCAATTGTCGTTGTTGATGAGACTTCTTCGAGACTACGAAACGGGACGCCTGCTCCGCTGGCGGTTGGCAAGACGGTCAAACATCTTTTCTGGCCGCTATTTGGCTCGACCCTTACGACCGCGCTGGCATTTGCTCCGATTGCATTGATGCCGGGTCCGGCCGGCGAATTTGTTGGTGCGATTGCCATGACGGTGATCATGGCGATTTTCAGCTCGTTCTTCCTGGCGATGACGATCATTCCGGCGATTGCGGCCAGGATCAGTCCTTTTCAAAACAGGGAGAACACGAACTCTCCAGAAGGTTTCGCGCCTCATACGGCAACGTGGTTACAAGCTGGATTTTCCAGTAAATGGTTGGCTCGCGCGTATCAACGACTACTGGATTTCATTTATCGGGCACCAATCCTGGGCGTCGTTTTGGGTGTCATTTTTCCAATTCTGGGATTCGGCGTAGCGACTCAGTTGAAAGAACAGTTTTTCCCGCCAGCCGATCGAGACCAGTTGCATATTGAATTGGAGCTTTCACCGACTAGCTCGTTGGCTGGAACCCTGCAAACGACCGAGGCCATTCGGGAGGTCTTGCTCGAAGAAGCTGAGATTACCCGCGTTGACTGGTTCATTGGTGAGAGTGCCCCCGCATTCTATTACAACCTGATTCCTCGCCGCACTAACGTGTCGCAATACGCACAGGCATTGGTAAAGTTCAAATCGATCGAGAATCAGGCTGAACTGATCCAGCGCCTGCAAGCGAAACTCGACAAGGAATTTTCACATGCGCGGGCGCTGGTCAGGCAGTTGGAGCAGGGGCCGCCGTTTGATGCTCCGGTTGAAGTGCGTTTGTTTGGGCCGGATCTGGATCGCCTGCAGCAGCTTGGTGCTGAACTGCGTCGCGTTTTAGTCGATACGCCTGGTGTCATCCACACTCGAGCCGAAATGGATGAAGTCCTTCCCAAAATCGCGTTTGATATTAAAGAAGAACGTGCTCAGGCAGCCGGACTGAACTTAACCGAAATCGCAATGCAACTCAGCGGATCAACTGATGGTTTGATCGGGGGTAGTATCGTTGAAGCAACGGAAGAACTTCCTGTACGCGTTCGCTTGGAGAATGAGAATCGTGCGGGAATAAACAGTATTACGGACCTCGACATTGTCGACACAACGCGTTCTATCGCTTCTGAAAAAGGTCGTTATCGCGGGGTCCCGATTTCAGCCATCGCCGATGTGTCTTTGAAATCGGGGTTTGGTTCGATCACGCATTTGGCGGGCAGAAGAATGAACGAAATTCAGGTTTACATTCCGGCTGGTGTGCTTCCCTCGACCGTGTTATCGGCTTTTCAGGAACGACTCGACACGTCTGGCTTTGAATTGCCAACAGGGTACCTATTGCGATACGGTGGTGAGTCAGCCAAACGCGACGAAGCGATTTCGAACTTGATGGCAAGCGTCGGAATCCTGTTGGTTTTGATGGTCGCGACCCTGGTTCTATCGTTTGGGTCATTTCGCGTCGCAACCATTGTGGGGTTCGTCGGTGCCTTGTCAGTGGGGCTCGGGATGGGCGCTTTGTGGTTATTTGGATTTCCGTTTGGGTTTACTGCGATCATCGGCACAATGGGACTCATGGGCGTGGCAATCAATGACACGATTGTTGTGCTCGCAGCGATTCGCGAAAACGAAGCGGCGGCAGCGGGCGACCGAGTCGCAATGCGCGAAGTCGTCACGAAATCGACTCGTCATGTTATTTCGACTTCGTTGACAACCATGGCGGGCTTTACTCCACTTATTATTGGCGGAGGAGGCTTTTGGCCACCGTTGGCAGTTGCGATCGCCTGCGGAGTAGGTGGAGCGACGATTCTTGCGCTTATATTGGCTCCATCAGCCTACTTGTTGTTGATGTGTCGTTTTTCGCAGCCGGCGATCAATTGATAAGACAAGGCATGAAACCGGAACGTTTGCCAAGCCGGAAGAGCAGTCGTGGAACAACGTCAAACAAAAAAACGGTGGCCGAAAGCCACCGTTACGTTTTTTGTGAAAGCAAATCTCTGTCTAGAGCGCATTTGGTTTAAGTTTGGCGTCTTTTCGTCGGTTTCGCCCGGCAATCAGAGCGCCACGACCGCTAAACGTCCGTGCGTCACGCACTAGTAAAAACTATATGCGGCTTGATCACATGCGTGAATGTGGTCGATTTGTTCATTCAAAGTCAAAACGTCGTAGACGACGCCAACGCCAAATAGGCCACCCGTTAACAGGAACAAAATGCCGGTGAATATTTTTCCTTGGTAAAAACGGTGGATCCCCAACCAACCTAGAAAAACGAGCAGGACCCAGGCGACGCTGTAGTCGATTGCCCCGGGACGATATCGAAAACCGGCTTCCCGATCCATTCCGGGGATCAAGAAAGCGTCGACCAACCAGCCAATTCCCAACAGGCCGAAGGTGAAGAACCAGAGTACGCCCGTTAAAGGACGACCGTAATAAAAGCGATGAGCCCCGGTGAATCCGATGACCCACAGCAAATAGCCGACGACGATTGAGTGCGAATTGACGTAACCAACAGGTACATACTTGACGTAATGCTTTCCCGGTTGGCCTTTATGAGTCGCACCTTTTCCATAATATGCGTCGTCAGGATACCAAGCCGTCGTGCCCATTTTTTCCCCAATTTGGTTAGTGCTTCCCGTGAAATCAGAGAGTTTATTCGCGAGAAATATGCAAGTATTGGTGAAATTTGCCTGAAAATGAGAAAATTATCAGCGGCACGAAGCGACCCTGGTGGGTCCGCGCAAACGAACCAGAACTTAGTACGACAACGATAGGTAGAAGCCAAGGATGACTTTGGAAGAGAAGGTTAATTCCGGTTCGACAATCCACTAACGATTTTCGCCAGAATCAAGATGTTCGAAGGCGGTGACCAGGTGCAAATCCTGGGCAGGTGAGATCGTTCTTAAATCTAGAAGTAAACGTTCTTTCTGCACTCGTCCAATGACGGAGGGAGTGCTGTTTCGAAGTTTCGCTGCAAACTGATCGATCGAAGATCCATTGGCGGTAATCGCTACACACCAAGTCGGGATCGTCTGTGTCGGCAGACTACCTCCACCAAGCATCGATGCTTCTTCGACGACTTCGCATGAATCGATGCAGTT
>CAMYNE010000392.1 GCA_947259675.1 uncultured Pirellulaceae bacterium | reverse complement strand
GGTACCGTGATTCGGGCCAAACTCGCCTCAACCACATCTTCTTCGATAAGCATGATGACGGTGTCGCCGGCATGAAGTCGATCATTTCCACCCGGAACTCGAACAATTTCTTGTTGAATGACGGCCACCACCAGACACCTGTCCGGCAAATCCATCTCGGCCAAATTGCTTTTTGTAGCTGGCGAGTTTTCAACCACCTCGACTTCGATCACATTTATGAGACCACCCGGGAGCTTGGTCCGAGACACGACCGCGCCGGTTGTGAGGTAGGCCAGAATTTGTCGAGCCATTACATTTCGCTGGCTAACGGCGACATCGATTCCCAGTTTATGTACGACATTCTCATAGTCTGGACGACTGATAATTGCCATGACTTGCTTCGCGCCTACGTCGACGGCCTCAACGCCAAGGATTAAGTTGTCTTCGTCGTCACCCGTGCAAGCGACAAAAACGTCGGCCGAACCGACGCGTTCTTCTTCCAGGTTTTCACGGAGCATCACGTCGCAGTTGATGATCTTGGTGGTTTCAAGGTGACTCGCCAGGAACTGACACCGATCTTCGTCGATGTCGACAATCAGCACCCGATAGCCTTCGCGTTCCAATGTCCTTGCCAGTTGCAAACCGGTTTCACCACCACCGCCGATGATCACGGATTTTTGATGTGTGACGACATTCTTGAACAAGGTTTTGATTGATTTCATATCCTCCGGACGGCTGAACACGGTAACTCGGTCACCGATCTGAATGACGTCATCAGCGGCGGCAATCCACATGCGATTTTCTCGTTGAATCGTGCCAATCCGAATGTTGGGTGCCAATCTTAGGTCGCGAATCGACATGCGCGTGACCTTGCCTTCCTGACCAACAATCAACTCCTGAACCTGCAATCCGCCTCTTGCAAATTGTTCGACCACAACCGAGCCAGGATCCCGAATATTGCGAGCCAATTCCATTGCAGTCAAATGTTCAAGGCTCAGCATGCGATCAATGTTGAAATGTCTTTGGTAGTCAAACGTGCTAAGATCGCGAAATACGGGAGAATAAACTCGGGCAATACTTCGCCGCGCGCCCATCGATTTAGCCATACTTGCCGCGACGATGTTGACTTCATCACATCCCGTAACGGCAAGGCAAATATCTGCCACATTGATTCCGGCCTGAAACAATACGCTTGATTGGGAAGCTGAACCGACAATCGCGCGCACGTCGAATTGATCGTTAATTCTCTTAATCCGTTGAGGATCGATGTCGACGACCGTTACACTGTGTTCCCGTTGACACAGCAGGTCGGCGATCGAGTAGCCAACGGTGCCGGTGCCCAGTATGACGATGTTCATTTCCGGTTTCCAGGGAATTCGAATGAGTCGCGACGCCAAAATGATAACGAACGAGCAAACAATAGCCAATGTTCAAGGCCAGCGACGTTTTTTGGGGGACGTTGGTTATCGTTTTATCCAAAAGTGCTCGATGTTCTACTGTGAAGTCCTGCAGAACCAAGATATATTCAAACCTGTAGTTCGACTCGAATGGAGAAAGAATTGATGGCCGAAACGACCTTTTGGGATCTCGCCGGTTTTATTCGCGAAATTCCCGACTTTCCCAAACCAGGAATCGTCTTCAAAGACATTACTCCCCTGCTTCTCCATCCAGAGGCGTTTCGTGAGACCATCAAAAGAATGGCCGACCACTATCGAGATCAAGACATCGATGTGATTGCTGCCGCTGAAGCGCGTGGGTTTTTGTTTGCCGCCCCGCTCGCTCTCGAACTGGGTGTTGGCATGGTGCCAATTCGGAAGTCGGGAAAGTTGCCTTACAAGAAACGTGCGCACAGCTATGAACTGGAGTACGGCAGCGATACGCTTGAAATGCACATCGATGGAATTGAAAAGGGACAAAATGTTCTGGTCGTCGATGACTTGCTCGCCACCGGCGGCACGGTGGAAGCTTGCTGTAAGATGATCGAGCAGTGTGAAGCCAACGTGATCGGATGTGCGTTCCTGATTGAGCTCAAGTTTCTCGGTGGTGCAAACCGGCTACCCAATTCCCCGGTCTTTTCAATCATTAGTTACGACTAGTGGACTCGGACCGGACTCAACAGTGAAACGGCGATTCAGACATCAAAGTAATGCCGTCCTGTTGGAGCAGAGCCGAACGCGCCAGCATCAGGCCAGGCCAATAAAAAAGTGGAGTATTTTCACGGCCCGAGACTGAACGAGCCCAAAAACCTGCTGGCATTAACTGCTGGCACCCAACTTCCCTTTTAAGTCGTGTCGCCAAAAGTCTGCTGATTTGTTATCTAGGAATTCAAATCCGCATCGGCGCCAGGATTCATTCAATTCACGATTCAGAGAACGACGAAATGAATGGGTTATGCGCGGAAAACGGTCTTGACTGCTCGCCTTGGAAATGTATTTGAATTGGGGGCTGCGTCAGGAATGTCGTCGTCGTTTTTGCTACCGAACAAAGAATTATGAACGAATCAAATACCAAAGAAATCAGTGAAGTTGCCGGTTGTCTGGTGAACAAAGAGCGAGCGTTCTTGCTGGATTATGCGAGTCGCCTCTACTCGGGTGCAGGTGAAATCGTCGATTTGGGGTGTTTTCTGGGTTCATCGACCTATGCGCTTGCGATTGGCTTGGAAAACAATCCAAAAGTCGTCGACAAAAGCAATCGCATCTACGCCTACGACCGTTTTGAATGGAATCCGTGGATGGATCGTCCTGCCGAGCGGTACACGCTTGCGAGAACTTACTCGAAGAACGAGTGTTTTGCTGACGAATTCGAACGGCAGATGGGCGAAAAGATCAAGTACATCCAAACGATCAAAGGAGATCTGAACCAGTTGAAGTGGCAATCGGAAAAACAAATCGAATACTTGTTTGTTGATTCCATGAAAGATTGGCAACTCTGTAACAGCATCATTCCAGGTTTTTTCCCTGCCATGACACCGGGTGTTAGCTATCTCCATCACCAGGATTTCGCCTTTTTTCATACATATTGGATCCATCTCACGATGTTTCGAATGCGTGAGTATTTTGAATCCATTGATCATGAATTCATGAGTTGTTCGAAGGTGTTCAAATACACCAAACAGTTGCCCTCCGAACTTATGAAGGCGACATACAGCATCGACGATTTTTCAATCGAGGAGATCAACGAGGCCTTTGAATTCTCGATCGGAGTGGTGCGCCCCAGAGGACATTCGCAAATAGTGGGCGCCAAGATCTTTGCATTGTATGAGAAACTGGAAGTCGAATCAGCGCGAGCATTACTTGAGGACGCAAAAACGACCTATCCCGAGTTGATCTCAGACCCTGTTTTTCAAAACTCGGTTAACCAGTTAGAAAAGAGAGCATCTCGCCAGGTCGCATAGGTCGAAAGGCGGGGAGGCCAAACATGTCGTTTCCGGTTTGAAGCTCCATAAGGCAGGCGCGTTCAGTCCTGATCGCGTTTTTGTAGCCAACCCATTCGTAAACAGAATCCGAAATTATGTCTGGTCCAGTTTTTGTCATTGCTAAACAGCGTAGCGGCACGAATCTGCTCAGGAAAAGTCTTGCCAGCACCTGCTGGTTTGAAGATCGTGACGAAATCTTTCATTTCCGACGTGACTTGGGCGTGTATTGGCTGCACCGCGCTTTGATGATCGCGCGGGATCCCGAGTTGTCGATTCCAAATCCAGAAAACCAGGAAAAGATGTTTGAGTCTTTTCTTTCAGTCTACGCGAACGACGAGCGAGCTTTTAGCCTGATCGATGTGA
>CAMYNE010000391.1 GCA_947259675.1 uncultured Pirellulaceae bacterium | reverse complement strand
AAATGTAGCTTGGCAATTTTGAATCGGATAATGAAAAGAATCCGATAATCCAGGCAACATACAAAACCAGTTTCCCAAACTCATTGCCGAGTCTGCCTCTTTGCGATCGCGTTTGCGTGAACATCATCTTTACGAAAGAAGGCAGTAGAAACGAAGCGGGATACATCATCAATATGATGACAGGAATATAAAACCACCAAGGCTGTTGATGATTGAATGCATCCGAGAACCGAACGACGTTGTGTTTCCAGAAAAAGTAAACCAGGAAATCCGGATGAACGAATGCGGTCGCGAGAAACCAGGGGGCTGAAATCAGAAACGCGGGGACACCAGCAAACAGCCAGAATCGACGCTTAGTGAAGAAGGCCTTTTTTTCCAGCCAGCCGGCAAACAAAATTGGCGGTAACACAAGGACCGCAATAACGGGCCCCTTGGTCAGGAATCCGAAACCGCAAGCGATTCCCGCGATTACCATCCACCCCGGTGAAATCTGTTCGTTACGAATGCCCAGGATCGTTGCCAGAAACATCACGGTCGTGAAAAAAGTCAACGACGCATCCATTGTCACGTACCGTCCAACGATCGAGAAACCGATGCACAGCAACAATAGCAACGCAGCTGGAAAGCTCGTGCGAAAACCGTAGAGCTTGCTGCCTAACAGCAAGATCGTCATCAATGTCAGCAGACTCGCAACTGCACAGGGCAATCTTGTTGAAAATTCGCTAGGTCCAAACAGCCGGTAGCTCGTCGCGGTCATCCAGGCTTGCAGAGGAGGTTTGTCCCAATACGGTTCGCCCATTAGAGAAAGCGACATCCAGTCACCCGAGTTACAGATATTGAGAGCCAGTTGTGCGTTGCGCGATTCGTCAGGTTCAAATAAGGGATAGCCCAGATTCGTAAACAATATGAACGCGGCAACAACCATCAAAATAGACGAGGCGATCCATCGAGATCTTGCAGACAAAGGCGTTTCCGTAAGCTGTTCTGGATTTTTTACGGCGTCGACTGGAAACGCAAGGTTGTTCCACCAAAATCGCAAGTTCTTCGAAATCGAGGCGGTCGCCTTTCGAAGCGTAACCGGCTCTTTGTTCCCTGCAGCGGGAAGACTTAAGTTGGCTTCGAAAACCGATTGCCCATCGTCACGGCAACAAGCGATCAATTCTTCGGACGACTCGAAGGAAGTTTCCTCCGCCAACAAAGATCGAATTTTTGCCGCTTCGAAAACAACGACTCCTGGGCGAAAGTCGTTTTTGGCGGATCGCAAAGTGAATCTCGCAATCAGAGCGGACGCCGCCGCCGCCAAACGCGAATACCATTTGCCGATCAACGGTACTTTGTGAACGCAGCAGACGACATCTGCACCGGTACCGGACTCCATGAGCCAATTCCATTGAATCGAGTTGAAGCTGATATCGAGATCGACGACCGCAAGTCGATTTACGTCTCGAGTCAACCCGCCGGAGAACGCCTCACCCAAGTTGCCGCACACGATCTCGTCAACCTGGTCGGCAAGCTCATCATTGGCTTCCTGTTCAAACTCCGGTTTAACCAATAGAACAATTTCGAGTTGCCAGCCCAATTGCTGGAATGAGTTCTTGGCTTCGCGCACTCTTTGTGTAGCCGTTTGCCAAGTGAATTCCGAAATCTCGCCGACTGGCAAAACAACTCGGAAGCTCATTTTGTCTTGTCCAGCAGATCCGTGACGAACATTGGTGTTTTCAAATTCGTCAGTCCAGTTGACATTATTGGTCATACGATTCCGTTCTCCGATCGAACCATTCCTTTTTCATGGCATCTTTTTTGCCGCTTGAAAATGACTGTCTGATCTCGTGTCAAAAGCAAGTGATCAGAGCAAACAGCGGAGCCTTTATCGCCGCGCGGCCAAAGTGTAGCAAGAACAACCGCCAGCCCAAATGCCGATGCACGATGCCTCGCTGGAAAAGCCTGAAAAACGGTATGGACGACGGTCCAGCAGAAGCAATTCGCAGCCAAGAGGGCAGCAGTGGGGCGACACCTAAGGATGTCTGGTTATTCGGCAACGGTAGAGGACCCTATCGTAGAATATGGCTTCTTTTTTGAGGAGTGAAATGAGTTTTCTGCGATTCGGCCTTCTGCTAATCATTTTTGTAGAGTTGAATCCTCTTGGTATCACCAGTGGACAAGAGCCGCTCTCTGTAGAGATACACCTGAATTTCCGACCCGACAGTTGACGCTAAATATGTCCACTAGCTCGGCTGGTTCTATTCGCGTAGAAATCCAGAATGATCAAGGCGAACCGTTTGAGGGTTATTCACTGGAAGATTGCGATGAAATCATCGGTGACCGATTACGCGAGTTGTTTCCTGGCGAAAATCGTCAGACGTATCTACCTTGGCTGGCCAACCGATTCGGATTCGGTTTCTGTTGAAAGACGCTGATCTATTTTCGTTACAGTTTAAGTAACGTGGACCAAATGTGGCGCTGCCGATCTAGTCGATGGAGAACGAAGGTCCGTTACTTTTCTTCATCCTTCACCTTCTCATCTACTATTTCTTCCGCGTTCGGCGGATTTTTTACCGTCCAGAAGATGTAGTGTCCACGGTCCCGAACTCCTTCGGTTTCCAATTTTCCGTCGTCAGGAATTGTCTCCATCGTGACAACGGCGATTCGCAAAAGCGGGTTCCGCTGCATGACCCGGAATGCTGTTCCCAGGCCATAATCCGAATGAAAGTGACCGCACAAATGTACAACTGTTTTGGGCTGATGCGGATTCTTGGCAATGTAGTCCGTAATTGACTCGGCCATCGCATCGTCCTTCATGCATTGAGCTTTGTAAAAACTCTTGAGCTTTTTGGAATCCTCGGCTCCAACGTGGCCTTTCATTGTTGCAAGAAAATTCTGCCAGTAGAGGTCCTCAGGAGCGGTCGTTGTCCGCGGCAGGAAAACCTGTTGGTTAGCCTTGATCGTATTGTCCTGTGCAATTTCCGCAGCCAGCTTTCTGGGAATGTTGGCAGCCAATACGGGCAACCGCTTTTCTTTCGCGAATTCAATGATGGCACGATAGTGTTTGGCGTAGTTTTTCCAAGGCCGAGAACTTTCGAGGAATTGTTCTTCCGTGATTCGATTGGCCAGGTAGTCATCGATCACTCCTTGCACGTCACGTTCAAATTGTTCCATTGAAATTGCCACATCGGCGCCTTGAGCAACAAGTGACTGAATCACTTTGAGTTGAAACTCGTGTCCGGCATCGTTGTCGTGTTGTTCGCCGAGAAAGATAATTTCGCTACTCTTCAGATAGGCGACGAGTTCGTCGAGTTCAACGGTCTTGCCCGACTTGGCATTCATGATTTGAGGAGACAGAGGTTCACTGGACACATCCGCAAGATCTTGAGCTGCGAGCAACGATGTCGTACATGAAACACAAACGATCGCCAAAACTGTTGTTTTTACTATCAAAAACATTGTTGAAATCATCTCAGAGGAAAAAAATACTGGAAAACAAAATCTGGAACCAATTCCAGACTAGCTGAACTCCCGTTTCAATACAACGAAAACGTAATGGGAACCCTGGACAAATTTGATTGTTGCCAAAGTTCAACGACTTTTGAGTGATTCGGCGATCGTCGCACAGAGTTGACTGACGTTTGTGGGCTTAATGACGTGGAGATTAAATCCCGCAGAAGTGATCGATTTGCGATCCGAGTTTTGGCTGTATCCCGTCATTGCGATTAGCAAGGCATTTTGCAACTGATCATGCTGCCGAATTTCGCGCGCTAATT
>CAMYNE010000390.1 GCA_947259675.1 uncultured Pirellulaceae bacterium | reverse complement strand
GGGTCACGCAGAATCGGCATTTTCGGACGACCGATATCTCCGCTGAATACCAGACGAGTCTGTTGGCCTTCGCCATTTTCCGGGTCGAAGACCAGTTCAACAATCGCGGCCCCGAGCATGTGACCAGCGATATGAAACTTGCAGTGAACTCCTTCGATAGGAGAAAACTCGTAGCCATATTCAACCGAGCGAAACTGTTTGAGCGTCTGAACTGCATTTTCGGTCACGTACAGCGGCTCAAAGGGTTTTTGTTTTTTCCTGGCACGTTTCTTGTTGACGTACTTAACATCACTTTGCTGAATTTTTGCACTATCCAGCAACATATAGGCTGCCAGATCACGGGTCGCGGACGTGGAATAAATGGGTCCGGTAAAACCCGCGCGAACGAGAGAGGGCAAATTGCCACTATGGTCGATGTGCGCGTGCGAGAGCACGACCGCATCGACACTGCCGCCTTTGAAAGGCAATTCGCGGTTGCGCTGAAAAGCCAGTTTTCGTTTGCCTTGATAAAGCCCGCAATCAAGGAGCAGTCTTTTGTCGCGGTAATGAACTAGATGCATCGAACCGGTAACCGTTCGTGCTGCACCCCAAAATTCAACTTTCATGAATTAACTTTTGCATTGGGATCAAGAGATTCAAATCAGAACGATATGATCTGCGGGATTGGGCCAATTCACAAGTACCGATCGACGCCGAAGCAGCTGGCAACACCGAAGCGATGATCAAAGCGGCTGTCGTTTTTCCAAGTTATGGCAGGTAAAAGAAAACCGTTTTTGGCAATGGTGTGAACCACCCTGCCCTGATACCGGCAGCCCGCAGTGCACCGCCGATCCAGCAATTGCAGGTGTTGAAGCAATGAAAAGATCCCTTCGCTTCAAAAAAAGCATCACTGGCTCCATACGTAGCGTCGGAGATCTGTAGATATTCACCGGATTCACTCAACGCAAAAGTCCCCTCGATATACTCGATCAATTCTACATATTGTTGGCTGGAAATCCTTACGCTCCGAAATTCGCCACCATCGACGGGTTCACTTCGAAAACCAACATGCATCACGGTCGAGGAAGGAATGAACACGGCATTTGTCGCCGTCGAGATTTTGAAGTCCGCCCATGTTTGGGTCTCGACATAAAAACGACGGTCTCCCCAACCAAAGGCAACGTGGGTCGCATCGGGGTCTCGGGATCTGAAATCGTCGTCAGGAAAACGAACATTCCAATTTATGTTTTCCGACTGAACAGGAAGTACGATATCCGCGTGGAACGAATCGGAGTAGACAAAAATCTCGATTCCGTCCGTAGTCGTTGTAAAATCGTTGTTGACTGGGATCAAGCCGATTAGCACCGCGACAACGTAAACTGAGAATAAAAACACAATCGCTTTCGCCAACCGTTTTAGCCAGCGAATACAGCGTCGTTTAATACTCGGATTAGCCGTCTCAATCGTTTCGTCAATTTTCGTTTGCATTTTCGGCAAAGACTTGCGGTGAGTTGTGGATGGGTATTCTACGAATGGACCTTTGAACCAGTTCACACCGACGGCAAATTGTTTTGTCTTCATGTATTTTCGCCGGAGTTGTTCAAGAATGTATGTCTGTGTCGATCTTGAAACAACCATAGATGGAGCCGACAATGGAATGATCGAATTCGGGACTTCAACCTGACGGTAAAGAATGAATGAAAAGGCGTTTGACGAGCTGGAAGGGATCGTCGCGCGCGTTCGCGATGGGGACGATGAAGCCCGTGAAGAGTTGATTCAACTTTCCTACGAACGCTTGAAACGACTCGCTCGCAAAATGCTCAAACAATTTCCATCCGTGCGCCGCTGGGAAGAAACGGACGACGTATTTCAACGAGCAGCAATGCGGTTACTGGAATCACTCAAGAAAGTGCAGCCAGAAGACTCGAGACACTTTTTTAATCTCGCCGCTTTGCAAATAAGACGAGAGCTGATCGAGATGGCTCGCCGAATCAATGGCCCACTCGGAATGAACCGAAACCTCGAGTCCGTTGCCGGCCCGACTAAGGATGATGCGACTCCAGTCGCAAATGACCCTGGAACCGATACACATGAAGCTTCGAGTTTGGCGACTTGGACTGACTTCCACGAATCCGTTGACAAACTGGATGAGGAAGAACGCGAGACATTCGAATTGATCTGGTACCAGGGATTCAGCCAGGAAGTGGTTGCCAAGATGTTAAACACCTCGCAGCGCACGGTTAGCCGCCGATGGCAAAAGGCCCGGCGTTCCGTATTTGAGACGTTGGGGCGACAATTGCCAGAATGAATCAATCGCTGGTTTCAAAAACTCTTATCAGCGGTGAATACGCCGTTCGTGGTGAACCGTCTCGAATAGCGCCGGCAAGAGCTAGTCGCTGGCCGTCGTGACTGAATGATAAGTGGTGTACGCAACGATCAATGGCACAGGATAAAACTTCCTTCCCCGTTTCAGAACTCCAACATGTAATCGTGTGTTCATTACCAGAAACGATTCGATTTCCATCGGGTGTGAATGCGATGCAGCTTACCCACGACGTCCCCGACTCCATCGACATTTTCAACTCGGCAGACTCCGAATCCCAAACCCTGACTACGCCGTCACTGCCGGCCGATGCGAGTAAGTTTTTACTCGGGTGCGCTGCAAGGTTCAGAACCTCGCCAGCATGTGCTTTAATCGTCTGGGCAAGTTCAAGCGTATCGAGCTGCCAGACTTCCAGATCACCCGTGCGTTTTCCAACAAACAGCTTTTTTTCCTCGCGATCGATCGCCATTCGGTAGGCAACGCCCTTGGTTTGCATTTGGTTTTTCAATTCACCGCTGCCGACGTCAAAAATCTGGATCATGCCGTCTTGATGTCCGACGATAAATGTGGCTCCGTTATCCGCGAACAAGGCGGCGTAGACAGCTCCGTGAGTATGGTCTCCCAATTCCCGAATGAGCTGACCGTTTTGGCCATTCCAAATCCGTGTCAGTCCATTTCGATACAGCGTGGCAAACACGTCCTGCTGGCAGGCTTGCAAGCCGACGATTTGAGCCGGATGGTCAACGACGCGAACAATCGGTTCGCTGTTTGCTGAATTCCAAATCGTCAGTTCATCGTCGCTGGCAACGACTAATTGGTCCTGAGAACCACAATACTTGGCGAACTTTCCGTGTGGCTGCCGTTTGATGAGATCGTCGACGACCCAGACATTAACAACCTTGTCGTCACCTGCGGAAAACAGGTAACGGCCATTCGGATGAAATTTAAGGCAACGAATATGGCTGGTGTGTCTTCGGATCAGGGAGATCGTCTCGCCCGGCTCGACGTCCCAGATTCTGATATTTCGATCGAGACCTCCCGAGGTGACATATTTTCCATTTGGAGAAAGGCTTGAGCTCAGAACATGATCGGAATGTCCAGCCAGCGTTTTGGCCAATTTGATCGTAGTTTCGTTCGTCGAATCTGTCGGTTCATACTCCCAAAGATGGACCAGGCTATCTGAACCGCCCGAAACAATTTTGTTTTCTCGAAATGCGATATCGAGCGCAGCTCCAGCATGAGCTTTACGCTTCGCTACTTGTTCTCCGTTCAGATTCCAACAAACGATGGACCCATCAGAACCACTGGAAAAAAAATGCTTGCCAGTAGAATCAAATGCGACTGCAGTTACCTGATCACGATGGGCCTCATTCATTCTTTCAATGGGCCGTAAAGTCTGCGAATTTCTGATCCTTATTTGACCGCCTTTTTCACCCGTGACGATCAACGTTCCGTCCG
>CAMYNE010000389.1 GCA_947259675.1 uncultured Pirellulaceae bacterium | reverse complement strand
GCAACCCAGATGTTGCTCAGCAATTGAGGACAATTGCAGCTACTTTGAGCAACCCAGATGTTGCTCAGCAATTGAGGACAATTGCAGCTACACTTTGATTTACAATCCCTTACGTATATACTGGACGGAGTACTTCTTACACTAAAAAAGGCGATAAAATGCAGTCACTCAAACCCATCGCTTTCGTGCTTTTATGTTGTTGCTTTTGTTGCGGCCCAGCCTGGGCCGTTCAAGACACTGTTACCTTGCCGGCTACACCGGCAATTGCAGTTCACTCTGTCGAGGAGGCGACGCTTGGCGAAACGAAAAATGTACATTGCGCGGGCGACCTGTTTCTGGCGGGCCAGTTTTGCCTAGAGGACCTGGATAAGATTAAGTCAGCATCGGTAACGCGAATCATTACCTTGCGTATGCCGGGCGAAATAAAATGGGATGAAAAAACGGCCGTGGATGAGGCGGGCATCGAGTTTGTTGAAGTCCCGTTTCGGACGGCCGATTCTTTGACGGACGAAGTCTTTGACAAAATCCGTGAGTTGCTTCGCGATAAATCGAAGAAGACTCTGTTCCATTGCGGGTCAGCGAATCGTGTTGGCGGGGTCTGGCTGCCGTATCGTGTTCTCGACGAAGGAGTGGACGTGGAGACGGCCTTGGCGGAAGCTAAAGAGATTGGCTTACGCAACTCTGGCTACGAAAAAAAGGCACTTGAATACATCGAACACAGACAAGCTGCAGCCCGCGAAGAAAGTGTCAAACCGGGAGTTAATAAACGCTTTGTCGATCCCGCTCTCGATGTAAAAGAATTCATCGATAGGTTTGAAGTTGAGAGCCGGGAGGTATTCGCGAATCGAGAAAAAATCGTCGCGGCTACGAACGTGAAGGTGGGAGACCAGGTTGCCGACATCGGAGCTGGAACCGGATTATTTACGCGGCTTTTCTCAAGTGTTGTTGGCGAAGACGGCAAAGTTTTCGCCGTTGACATTTCGCCGAAGTTTATCGATCACATCACGGCCGATGCAACCAAAAACAATCTGGCGAACATTACGGCAGTTTTGTGTGAAGATAAATCAGTCAAACTGGCAAAGGATTCCGTTGACGTCGTATTCATTTGCGATACCTATCACCACTTCGAGTATCCCAAGTCGACGCTGGCTTCCATCCACCGAGCGTTAACAGAAGGCGGACATCTGATTTTGATCGATTTTGAACGCATTCCCGGCGTTTCGAGAGAGTGGTTGTTAGGCCACGTACGCGCCGGCAAGGAAGTTTTTCGAAGCGAGATTCAAGATGCCGGATTTACGCTCGTCGAAGAGAAAAAGATCGAGGGGTTCAAGGAGAATTACTTCTTGAAATTTCGGAAGAACTGAAGATGGCTTGCAGTTGTATCTAAAGGCGACAAGCTGTAAGGCGACGAAGAAATTTGAAACGGTCCGCCGGGCCATTCGGGGAATCGAAAACGAGATCACAGCCGTCAAAGAATTGATCGGGACGCGTTATAATGGTCCAGCAGCAGCCGCCTGATCGAATTGTTTTAACAATCGTTGAAATCGATACACTTGACTTGCGATTTCGGCAGACGCCTGATTAGAATGGTTAACAATGAACGACTGGTTGATTTCTAACCGGCCAGGCTGCCCATTAAGCGATGTCGAGGCTTCTAATGAGTCAGTCCGATAAAGGATCGTGGAGTTTTGCCGAGTCCGATCGAGAGCAGCAAATCACTGCGCCTTCAGTTCGCCGGAGAGTCGGTCTTGTCATGGCTGTGATTTTCGTTGCGGTCCTTCTCGCTGTGGGCAGTTTTCTAATGCTGAACGCGGAACCAGCTGCGGATCAGGTTGTTGCTGATTCGAATCCACGGTTTGTGAAAAGCGGAAAACTGGTCAGTTGGTGGGATGAGATTCCTGAAGAGACGCTGGCCGCATCGACTAATTCAGCACTTCCCAGCAACATTCATCCGGAAGACTATGCCGGTCCCGAATCCTGCCGCGAATGCCATCAAGAGAACTACGAATCGTGGTCGGCTCATCCACATCGATGGATGAATGCCTATGCAAATGAGACCTCGGTCAAAGGAGATTTTTCAGGCTCAGCCAGCATGGATTACTTTGGTGGGCACACCGAGTTTTACAAACAAGACGGCAAGTATCGCATGCAGTTGTATCGTGACAACATTCGGCGGGTGTATGACATCACGCAAACGATCGGGTCCAGATTCCAGCAGTATTACATTGGCAAATTGATTGAGGGTCCCGAGCCCCCCGGCCACGAATTCTATTCGGTAGATCACGTATTACCATTTGGGTATTGGCTGGACGAAGAGGAATGGGTCCCGGTCGTGCACTCGCATTATATTCAAAGCTATGGTGAGTTGATGGACGAAGACGAGTTGCCGTCTGCACAACGACCTGATCCTTTTGCGGCCCCGCACGATGCTTTTCCGTTTACTCCTTATCACAGTTGCAACCAATGTCATACCACTTTCCCGCTGGCTGATTTGTTAACCAATTATCCAGATGTGGTTGGTCGCCATGCCCCCGTGAAAATGCACTTTTCAGTTTCAAATTACATGGCTGATACCCATCCGGAATCATGGAACCCCAGTCGGCCGCCGTCCGAAATGTCGAATGAAGAAATGATGCAACGGCGACAATTGCAACTTCGCTGGGAAGCCCCCGAGTACGCGGTGAACCTCGGGATCAGTTGTGAAGCATGTCATATGGGATCCAAGGCGCATTCGCTTGCAAAGTCTGAAATGCCGCAGTTCTTTCCAAGCAGCCCCCACTTGCACGTCGATGCAAGTTCGGAAGTCGATCATCATGCACGTAATGCAGTCAACGTGAATTGGATGTGTGGTCGTTGCCATACGGGGAATCGGCCGCAACTGGCTGCCGGAATGGCAACCTGGAATTCAACCGAATATACGGATGCCATGCGAGGCGGCTGCTACACCGAATTGACTTGCATCAATTGCCATAATCCACACGAGGCGATCGGCAGTAAATGGCCGCTGTCTCCATTGGAGGATGACCAATTGTGCATTAAATGTCACCAACAATACGAGTCGCCGGAGGCAGTTCTTAAGCACACACATCATCAAACCGAAAGCTCCGGTGCACGTTGTATGAATTGCCACATGCCTCGGTTGAACGAAGGACTTCAGGATGTCGTTCGCACGCATATGATTTTCTCGCCGACGAATCGTGACATGATTGAAACTAACCAACCCAACGCCTGTAACCTCTGTCACACCGATCAATCCATCGACTGGACGTTAAAATATTTGAAGGATTGGTACGACAAGTCATATTCCGAAGAAGAGATCGTGGCCAATTATGATGATCGCCAACAAGAAGCGGCGTTGGGTTGGCTGGAAAGCGAAAACTCAGCGGTTCGTTTGTTGGCGTCCGACGCGCTTGCACGAACCAATTCTACATGGGCCATGGCCGAGCTAACCGATGCACTGGACGATCCATTCTTGTTGAATCGGCAGTTCGCTCGCAAGGCTATCGAACGGATGTTGAACATTCGTCTTGAAGACTACGGATATGTCTTTTACATGACCGCGCAGGAGCGATATAAACCGATCATGAGAATTCGCTCAGCGTTGCAAGAGATGCAAATCTCAGCTTCCGCAGGTTCTCGATCCGAAGAAAGGGCCGAAACCGGGATTGAATGACCGAGTACTGCGTACTGCGTACTGGTGCCGCGTACTGGATAATACTGCGTACTGGAAACTGCGTACTGGATACTGCGTACTGGAAACTGCGTACTGGAAACTGC
>CAMYNE010000388.1 GCA_947259675.1 uncultured Pirellulaceae bacterium | reverse complement strand
GAAAGTTCAAGACATTGCGAAGATTTAGCCACAGACGACCTTGTTTGACGAGTTCCAGAATTTCCTGACCCGACGCGCCGTTTCGATCCCCTTCAATCCACTCGAACTTGGTTGGGTCATTTCCCATGGTCGAGATGGTGAGATGTTCGCAAGGATGACAGCCTTTTCAAGTGAGAGGTACTCGTCATTGGTCCAGTTTTTTAGCAAGTTGTTTGTCATGATCGCTCCAGGAAGAAACTGTGCTGTACAAAAGTCTTGTTTCTTCAATAAGCAAAGCCAGGGCCATCTTGGAAGAAAACAGGAAACGTCTCTAAATCCCGAGTTTTGACCTGCATCAGCGGAGCGCGCGAGTTGACGTTCTAATCAAATGATGTTTTTTCGCATCATACGAATAAATGCCGCAACATGGACAACCTGCGGGAGACCAATGGCACTCTTCTCGAACAGCATTATTTATTGACCGATCAATTGGAGTTCATGCCCCGCCGGAAGAAAGCACTTGCTGAATAATTAATTGCGAATGGTGAATTGCGAATGGCTAATGTGTAGACACCAATACAAGCTTGGGAGAAGTGGGTAAACGAGTTCTAATGGCCTCAATTGGCGTTTTTGCGTGCGTAGATGTTAGCGCTCCAGATTTTGCCGGCTAATTGTTGGATCAATTCATCGGCTTGCTGCTCACCGATCGACTGAATCAGTTCGCCAATAGACGAGTCGGTGTCGGCCAGTTCGCTTTGAATCAGCCCCTTGAGCAGCGATGAGTCGTAAACCACTCGGTCGCGGACTTCGATGTCAACAAGTCCGGCTTCACGAAGCCCTTCGATGTACTCGGTCTCACTGATCGCACCGGCCACACACGAGCTGTAAAGGAATTCGTTATCCCGAACCCAATCGGGCAATTCCTCGACGACAATATCGGAAACGAGCATCTGGCCACCCGGTCTCAGCACGCGGGCGATCTCCGAGAAGACTTTGGTTTTTTCCGGAGACAAATTGATCACGCAGTTGGAGATCACCCAATCAACCGTCGAAGAGTCAATCGGCAACTCTTCAATAATGCCGTTGCGAACCTCGACATTAGTCAGGCCCGAGGCAAGAATGTTTTCTTGGGCCCGTTTTATCATCTCGTCGGTCATATCGACGCCGATGACGCGGCCACTGGGACCAACTTTCTTGCCAGCGATCAAAATGTCGATGCCCGCGCCCGAACCCAGGTCAACGACGACATCGCCCGGTGTTACGCCACTGTAGGCCACCGGATCACCGCAGCCGAATGAATTGACGACGGAATCAGGCGGAAGCTCAGCCAGCGCCGCTTGGTCGTAACCAGCCAGTTTGACAACTTCGCCTTTTGGAACTGGCGCTGAACAACAGCTACTCGCATCAGCTGCCGGTTGACAACAACCGGTGCCCAGCGGCGCGGTTACGGCTTGTCCATAGTTCTTGGCTACCTGTTCGCGGATTTTTTCTTTCTCACTCATCAATCACCTCGCTTTTTTAGTTGGTCTTTTATTTGCGTTTCTTGATATTTTTTTCTTTGCTGCATCATCGCCTGTCGGACAACAGGCATCGATGGCATCTGCCATCTGACGAAGGCTTTGGGCAAGTGTCGAATACCGCACACTGTAATAAACCTCTTTCCCGGATTTGCGAGCCTCCAGGATTCCGGCATCGCGGAGCATCGACAGATGCCGCGACACGACAGAGACGTTGATCGGGCAGCATTCGGCGATCTCGGTCACCGTGCAAGCTCGACAACACGCGGATAACCTCGCCAAAATGGCAATTCGGTTTGGATCCGAGAGGGCTTTAAAAAAGGCCGGCCGCATCAAATCAGTGACTTTCGCACAACAGTCTTCTTTTGTTGCGTTTTTCCGCGATTTCTGTCGTTTTCTTATTTGCGTCATCATGCAATTATTGTTCGCTTGGCGGCTTGTATTGTCAAGTCAAAAAATGAATCGATTCAGGAGGATTGAATTGGGGTGATCTAATGGACGCTGCAGTCGCCAAAACTCGATTCATTCAATCAACTTCTCCCCCCGGTAAATCAAATAGAAGATTCCCCAAGCTCCGAAAAGGATGTATGCCCACACAAAGAGCCAAATCCCTAAGCCTGGCCTGTAGTTATTACCGGGCACATAAATCAACTACTCAGGCCTGTGAAAACTTAAGGTTGTCATTCAGAGCCCTTGGATTCGACAGTAGCCCAACAAAAGGAATTGCCGTTGCAATTTTTCGGCCGACGATCAGCCGCACCAAACTGTGCTAAATCGCACGGCAACTTCCTCGCAGTTTAGTTTTTGCGAATACTGACCAGACCAAGACCATTTCTTTTGCTCAAAATACGATTTGCAAACGAATTCGTTTAAAAGCAGTCCCTGACAGTTGACGATTTGGCGCGGAGTTTGCTTCGCTAAGAGTAATTCAACCATGAGTTCCTGTCTTTCGGATTACGACTGCCCATGTCCACTTCCGTGAAAAAAACCGGCGATCGTGTCGACTCAACAGAAGTCTTTCGCGCGGTGGGTTTGACGAAGGTCTATCAGATGGGCGAAGTCGAAGTCCACGCATTGCGCGGAGTCGATTTGGAACTTTATCCGGGTGAGTTCGTTGTGATTCTCGGACCATCGGGAAGCGGCAAGTCAACACTGTTGAATATTCTTGGAGGCCTGGATGTCCCAACGGAAGGAACAGTGACTTACCGAGATCACGATCTGACGGGTGCAGATGAACGTGAACTAACTCGCTTTCGCAGAGAACACGTGGGCTTCATTTTTCAATTCTACAATCTCGTTGGTGGACTGACGGCGATTCAGAACGTGATACTTATGACCGACATCGCGAAGGACCCAATGGATCCGGTCGAAGCACTTCGTTTGGTCGATCTCTACGACCGGAAAGATCACTACCCAGCGCAACTCTCCGGTGGCGAACAACAACGAGTCGCGATTGCACGGGCAATCGGAAAACGACCCGACGTATTGCTTTGCGATGAACCTACCGGTGCCCTCGATGTTAAAACCGGAACCGTCGTGCTCGAAGCGATCGCACGGATTAACCGCGAATTGGGAACCTTGACCGCTGTAATTACGCACAACGCGTCAATTGCAGATATGGCAGATCGCGTGATCTATCTTTCGAATGGAAGCATCGCCAGGATTGTTTGCAATGTCGACAAGAAACCCGCATCCGCATTGGTTTGGTAAACAATGGAAACTAAATCATGAGACCATTGAACCAACTTTTGCTTTCCGACTTGAAGCGCATGTGGCGTCAATGCGTCGCGATCAGTATCCTTTTGGCCTGCGGCATTGCGACGTTCGTGATGTCGACCAGCACGATGCATTCGCTGGAAAAAAGCCAGTCCAAATACTATAGCGACTACCACTTTGGTGATGTCTTTGTTCAACTCGTGCGTGCGCCCAACGGACTGTCAAATCGACTTGCCGAGATATCTGGAGTCCAAAGGGTTGAAACACGAATCGTGCGTTCCGTCATTCTCGACGTACCGGAAATGGTGGAACCAGCAACGGGTCGACTGGTTTCAATCGGGCAGGATCCTGCCAACAGCTTGAACGGTGTTGCTCTTGTGCGGGGTCGGCTGCCCAATCCCGAGGGCCGCACGGAAGTCGTCGCCAGCGAACCATTTGCCAACGCACATGGATTCAATCCTGGCGACAAACTTGATGTCATCATGGGTGGCCGAAAAGAACAACTACATATTGTTGGCATCGCCATGTCGCCGGAGTTCGTCTACGCCGTGCAGCCGGGGCTGCTGT
>CAMYNE010000387.1 GCA_947259675.1 uncultured Pirellulaceae bacterium | reverse complement strand
CCAAGTCGTCGCGACCGCGGATGATTACTTCGAGCAGGCCAGTCGGATTGCCGCAAATGTCCCGGATGAAGTCGACGAAGAGAAAACAGAGTGGATGCCGCTGGGCGTTTTTGTTTTGACTCAGCCGGGCACCGACGAGTCTAACATGCTGTTGCAGTTAGCCGTCAGTAAAGAAGGCATTATCGCCGGTACGTTCTACAACGAGGCTACCGACGTGGCGCGCCCGATTGAAGGAATGGTTGACAAGGAGACCCAACGCACTGCTTGGCGCGCCACCGACGGGAAAAATCCCAGCCTGGTTATCGAAACCGGGATCTACAATCTGGCGGAGGATCAAACCACCGCTTTGGTTCATTTTGGCTCGGAGAAAACTCAAGAGTGGTTGATGGTTCGGTTGGAGGAACCGAAAGCCGATTCATCAGAATAAACACAAACGGGGAACAAGCCGAATTTGAGCCCCGGCAACACCAGGACCAGGATATCCAACCTCTTGGTACCCGAAGCACAAGTCTTGGAGCTAATCAAGCGCGAGCTATCCCGCCAGGCACACCCAGAATGTCGCGTCGAAACACAATCCTAATTGCAGTTGTAGCGATTCTTGTCGTCGGTCTGATCGCATTCGCAAATTTGAATTCGATCCAGATTTCATATCACCAATGGCGAATGAATTCTGCTTACAACACTCTGTTTGGTGACCCACAGCCTGCGGGGAAGGGACTTGCATCACATGATGTAACGGGAATCGACGTCGACTCTGTGATGAATACCTACGAAATGCATCGACAGTCTCTCGTTGAGCTCAATGTACTTCATCACGTGAAAGCTGATTTCCCAAAACTTGCATCTCACGGCACCCCAGAAATATCGGAGCTTCGCTCGGAGTTCGTTAATCGAATATGGCGGAATTTCCCCGGCCACAAGCATTACTATTTGGCTGACGACGGTTCGTTCGAAACGTGGATTCCGATTGACTCGAAAAACGAATGGGATAAATTCATTGACGCGGAACGGGTCGATTCCACAACTGTTTCCGAAGATGAAAACAATCCTTGAATCAACACAGGATTGCTGGATAACAAACGGATGGACGGGTGTCGTTAACGCATTTGCGTGGGGCCTTCAAATCACCAGGCTGAATATGTTTGCTCGTTGACTTCATCCTTCGCGATCGTGAGCCATGAAAATTGATACGATTCCAAATCTTGTGCGAGATAGTAAGCGATTTCACCAGATTGTTTCGACGTTGGCCAAGTATGGATTGGCCCCGTGGCTTAGTACGGTCAAAGCAGATTGGATTCAGAAGTATTTTCAATCAGCAGACGGTCGCCAAATAAGTCACTTGACCGCGGGCGCGCAAATCCGCGAGGCGTTTACCGAACTGGGAACAACGTTTATCAAACTAGGGCAAATTCTCAGTACGCGCCCTGATTTGGTCGGCCCGGAAATTACCGGCGAACTCGCAAAGCTCCAATCTGGGACACCCGCTGACCCTCCCAACGTCGTGCGCGAAATCTTCGAAAACGAACTTGGTTCGCCTCCAGAAGATCTATTTCTCGAATTCGATGATCAGGCCGCTGCGTCTGCCTCGATTGGACAAATCCATTTTGCTCGTTTGAAGGATGGAACTTCAGTCGTGGTCAAGGTGCAACATCCGGGTATCGAAGGTAAGGTGCGAAGCGATCTCGAAATCCTGAAAAACCTGGCTGCGTTAGCCGAACGCCACTCAGAACAGGCTCGGCAATATCGACCGATCGATACGATTGACGAGTTCTCTCGCACATTACTGGCGGAATTGGATTTCACGCGAGAGCGGAATAATCTGGAGAGATTTGCAAAAAACTTCGCCAATGAACCCAATGTCTTCATTCCCAAGCCTTATGCCGATTTGTCGACTAGTCGCGTGCTTACCATGGATCGGCTCGATGGAATCTGCATCGCGAACGTCGAAGAGCTTGTTGCAAACGGTTATGACCTTGGCGAATTGGCCCAACGCGGAGCCAACATTTTCCTGGAAATGATTTTCCGAGATGGTTTTTATCACGCAGATCCTCATCCGGGAAATATTTTTGCAATGGAATATTCGTCGATCGGCCTGTTGGATTGCGGGATGGTTGGGCGGATTGACGACAAACTTCGTGAACGATTCGAAGATTTGCTGTTGAGTTTTGCCGACAAGGACTCCGAAGCAATTTGCGATTCAATTTGCGAGTTGGGAGCCGTTCCGCAAGAACTGGACCCGGATGATTTGCGCAGCGAGATTGAAGAGTTCCTGGCAGAATATGGTTCGCAACAACTGAATGAACTCGATCTTGGCGGCGCACTCAATCGCATGATGGAAATCATCCGCAGGTTCAAAATCGTGTTGCCGTCTCGTGTTTCGTTGTTGATCAAAGTCCTGGTCATGCTGGACGGTACAGCCCGCGGACTCAGCCCCAAATTCAGCCTCGCAGAAATTATCAAACCGTTTCAAGCCAAGATTGTCAGCCGTCGCATGGCACCCGAACGGCTGTTCAAAAAAGCAAAACGGAATGTCTTGGAATGGAACCGTCTCATCGAGATTGCTCCGCGCGACATTGCCGATATTTTGACGCAAGTTAAACGCGGTAAATTCGATGTCCACCTGGAACACCGCAAACTGGATTCGGTTGTCAATCGTCTCGTCCTGGGGGTACTGACAGCAGCTCTTTTTGTTGGCTCTTCGCTCATCCTAAGTAACAACGTACCACCTCTCATCCAAGGCGTATCGATCTTTGGAGCGTTAGGGTGTTTGATCTCCTTCTCCATGGGCTTTCGACTCGTACGAGCCATCCAAAGGTCTGGCAATATTGAATCGAAGTAGCAACTGTAGGTAGCTAGTTTGCTAATGAATTGTCAGAGCTGAACCAGCATGTTTGAAGTCCCGCCTTCAGCGGAATTTCCGGCTAAAGCCGGTACTACGAACTACTCAATTCAGGTTTGGAGCTCCACTAGATTCATTCGTGAGAATTCAGAGGATCCCACGAACGATCTGAAGTCCACGACGTCAGTACATTTGTTATATACATCATTTGTCATATACATACGAATGACAAAGATTCCAATCGGGTTATCGTCTACAATCGAATCATGACCGATTTCAAAGCTAACGACGAGTTCAAAACGACACATTGGAGCCTTGTCGTTTCTTCGCGCGAAAAGGACTCGGAAGTTCGACGAGATTCTCTGGGTGAACTTTGTGAAGCGTATTGGTATCCCTTGTTTGCCTATCTGCGGCGAAAAGGACACGGTCGCGAAGAAGCTGCCGACTATGTTCAAAGCTTTTTTGTGGAATTAATCGACAAAGACTTCCTCGAAGCCGTTTCACCTGAAAAAGGACGCTTTCGCTGGTTTCTGATGTCAGCCATCAAGCGATTTGTCGGCAAGGAAAAAGAAAAACAGTCAGCTCAAAAACGGGGTGGCGGCGTCAAGCTGTTTTCGCTGAACATCGACGACGCCGAGAAGCGCTATCAAATGGAACCGGTCGATGGCTGGACGGCCGAAAGACTGTTCGACCGCCGTTGGGCACTGGCCGTTCTCCAACAAGCATTGGCTCTGTTACGTCGTTAGCAAGAAGAAAAAGGTAAACTTGATCTTTATCTGGCTCTCAAATCGACGTTAACCGGGATTCAAATCACTCAGCAGCAATACGAAGAAATCGCCAGTAAGTTCGAGATGACACCCGGGGCCGTTAAAGTCGCAGCGCTACGACTCCGCGACAAATACCGAAAAACACTTCAAAACATCGTCGCTCAAACGGTCGTCGAATCG
>CAMYNE010000386.1 GCA_947259675.1 uncultured Pirellulaceae bacterium | reverse complement strand
GGTTTTCTTTGATTTCTTGGCGCTCTTTGGTGCTTTTTTCTTGGGTGCTTTGTTTGCGACAGCCTTTTTGGCTGGAGTCTTCTTGGCCGTGACCTTCTTTTTTGCGGCTTTCTTTTTCGCAACCTTGTTTTTCGGGGCTTTTTCCTCCTTGGGTTTTGTTGACGTTGGTTCGGCGGAGTCTGATTTCGCAGAGGCGGCTATTTTCGATTCAATGTCAGCAACCATCGAACCAGATTTTGAATGTACCTCCCAACCCTGTTTGATGAAGTCTTCTTTGAAACCGCGGAATAACGCAATGCTTTGCGTCTCCGAATTGGTAACACGAATTTCACGCGTCAGCGGAGTTTTCCGCGATGGGCTGAAATCAGTGTAATAAACGACGTAGCCAGGGTATTCGTCACTCTCGTTTTGTTTGTTGGTCTTCCACAACAAGAACTTACGGACCATCGTTTCGCCGCGCAATTGTTTTGTATAGACTTCGCGCTGGAGAATTTCACTTTTGGGAAGTTTCATTTCTCCCGTATCGACGTTGGCCATCGCAACCGGGACCAGATCGGTTACCTGACTGATGCGAACATCTGTCGGATCGAGCGTCTTGTCATCCCGTATGCGGATAAATTGAGGCGAGATCACGCTGACTAATGGCATTCTTCGTACAACGGTGTAACGGTTTTCGCCTTTGTCCCACTTCAGGACCATGCGATTAACGGGTCCGCCCCGCGTATTTTGTGCGATGAGATCAAGACAGCTGATCTCCAGGACCCACGTAGGTACCACCATCTGATAAGCGACATGGTCCGAGTTGACTTCGGCGTATTCGCTTTCAACCACCATGTCATTGAGATCGCTCAGCATGGTACGTCTCTCTTCGTCGGAGAATCCTCCACCAACTCGACCAAGGACCTGGATCGAGCCATCTCGCCGAGCCAGCCCCAGCAGCAAATCGTGCAACATACCTTGCCGGTCATCCGTCGATTCGGTGAAACCAATCACGACTGCGTCGAGCGTGTGTCGCGGTTTGGCTTTGAAGTTTCCGGCCGAGTCACTTCGGATAACGATCCCTTCGGCACCCTCGTCTTCAACCCATTTTTCGAATTGTCGTTCAATTTCTCGATGGCCCTTGAGTCGCACCGTTTCAACTGGCTGAACCATTTCGCCGCCGCCGAAGATCAACTCGATTCTCTTCCAGTTTTCACTGTAGGGTTGTTCAAGTAATTCACCGTCGATCTGGATCAGGTCAAAAACGGCGAACCGGATCCGCTGCAAATCAGCCTGCGACTTTGGTTGCCTGACGACACTCACGACGTCATGCACACGCGGTCGGCGGTTTTCTTTGTTGGTGACGTATAATTCACCTGCGATCATCGCTTGTTCGATTCCCGCCGCATCCATTTGATTTTTGGCTTCGAGTTGCCAGGGCAGACCGACGCGAACGGTTCCGCCCGGGTTTGCGGAAATCACTTCGCCATCCTCATAGATCAGTGCCGTAAACTCGCCGTCAATCTTCCGACTGACGAGATACTCGGCATCCGGAACTTTACGACTGATGTCATCCTTTCCAAGGGGAAACATCCGCGACGCAATTTGCCGTTTGTAGTTTTGAACTTGCGGCACCCATGCCGCATTCTTCAACGCGGTCGCAGCGGCAACGCCATACTCACCGAGTTTGATTTCAACAAGCGATTTTTCGACAAGCGGATGGGCCATCTATTCACCCGCCTCCGTGGATTCGGATATCGGAGATTTCATTTCCAGGTTTGACAAGTGCAACAGTAAAATGTACTTGTCGCCGCGTGTTCGGCCTTCCAGAAACCCCCGGTAAGGAACGTTTCCGCGCCGCAAGATCAAGGGTTGGTTGTTTTTGGGTCCAGCACCGAGAAGCATCATGCTGTCCCTGTCCTCCAAGTCCTTCGCAATTCCGAAAAGGAAGTCGTATGTCAGTCCATTGATATGCATCAATTGTAATTTGTTCGCGAACAAAAATTTTCGAATAACGTCCCGCCGTTTGACAAATTTGCCCGACCAACGCAAAGGTATTTCTCCCGATACATTTTGCGGTGGCACTTCTCTTGGTCGTTTTTCGCGTTCGCTTCCGTCTGGGTTACGAATAATCTCGAACAGGTTGATTCGATGAACCAGTTCGCGTTTTGCGTCGATGTAAACGCGCGATGTCGCCGTCAAAAAAGTACCCACCGACTCGAAACCGATTTCTGGGTCACCATCAATCAATGCCTGACCGACATATTCAATTGCATTGTTCTGCTTGATCAGAGAATCAAGATCGTGGTCAATCGTTGCTTTAAGAACACGCACACTATGGGCCTGCCGTCCGTTGTTGTCCAACCAACGAACGCGCAGCGGCGTCGCCACTGTTTCCATATTTACGGTCGCATCGCGTCCCGCGCTATTACAGATGTTAATTTCTGGCATGTTGGTATTTTGGTAAGTTGTCTTGGCACCGAAATCCATGACTTCAGTGCCAAAGTTGTCTGGTTTTGAAGTCTCACGACTTCCGCTACGGAGATTAGATCATGCCAAAATCCATCAGGCTGTCGGCAGCTTCATCATCTTCTCCGTCGACTGGTGTCACGGCGGCTGTTTGCTGTAGTCCGACGTAATCGACGTTGGTAGACTCTCCGACGAGAAAGAAAATTTCTTCGGACTCGTTCATCAACAAAAATCCATGATCCGCGACCAGCCCGCCGCGGTAGCTGTAATCGAAGCAATAAATTGCGCCGTCTTTAAGGTTCTTACGGAGTCTCTCCGCGTCACCAGTCACGGTTAACACATAGACCAAGCGAATGTTATGATTCAAATAGTCGTCAACCGTAGTTTCAGTTTTTAGTTCGATCGGCGCTGCAAAGGAAGAAGCCACCGGCTCAATTGGGTCACCTTCTACATTGACTGGCCTGAGTTCCTCCTTGTTCGACCAGTTACCATCCGCCGTCAGATACCCAATTCCAGTTCCGCCTTTGCCAATCAGCGTTTTGCCATCATCAGCCAGCGTGGCCAATTCGCAAACTGCGCCGTTCTCATCGAGAACCTCAAGATCTTTGAAGCCGTATAGGCGACTTCGATCGACTTTGTTCATCTCGAACGAAAGGGTTTCACCGTCAAAATTGAATATGAGTTTTCTCGGCATCGTCAACCCGCAAATCGTGCTAGCACCCGCTATTTGTTTTAATCAAGGATTGGACTTGTTACCAGTAAGATGAATATGATTCGAGCAGGTTAATCAAATCCGTTCGGTTCATCTATCAAAAGAAGTCAAGAATCAGCTAAGATCGGGCAGGTGACTATTGCGTTGGCGACTGGTTACCAACAGGAAGAATTTTTGGAGGATTTTATATGTTGATGGCATTGCTGTATTGCGACGACGACCGAATCGCAGCGGTTGCGCCTGCGTGCGATCAAGTTCCATTCGGCCCAAAATATTGGACCGAGATGTTTGAGGGTGAGATCGAAGAAGGCTCCATGTTTGAGACCGCCTACGTGACCGTTGCAAATGCCGAATTGCGGGAAAAGTTGTTGATGATCGGTATCGATGATCAATATGATGGTCGGGCTCTTGCCAAAGAACTAATTGCCAGCTTTACCCCTGATTACCTGGATCGCGCGGCTTGAATCGAATCGAAGAAGACATACCAAGTGTGGTTGCTTTTCACGATTTCATGTCGTCCTCAGTTCACACGAGCGTGAATCCCACGTCAAAATACGGGAGCCCCCTCAATTCGTACGCAAAACTCTGTCGTGCAGCCTGTCCCATTCCGACCATTCTGCCATCTCGAC
>CAMYNE010000385.1:1492-5282 GCA_947259675.1 uncultured Pirellulaceae bacterium | reverse complement strand
ATTCAAATAGGCTAATAAATCTTGTTGCGTACGATCGGCAACATTTTTGAGCGCCGAGATAACTGCGGCGCGACGTTCGGCCTTGGTTGGCAATGACTGGGCTGCGCCCATTTCAAGATTCGTGACTTGTTGTTGCATCGTTATCAAAACCGGCACCAACTCGCCCGGATCCATCTCTTCCAGGTGCTTGACCAGATTCGGCGCGAGAATACCGTCTTCCTGGGCCAATGAAATCTGTACAAACGCAATTGATAACATCGCACAAACAATCCAATAGACGCTCCGCGCAAGCATTTTGCACATAGAAGACTCCCCTATTCTGTATCCTGGTTGATCCGCAAAAAATTCGAAGTCGGCATCATCAGCGATCGTTTATGCCTGCCATGCATGCCGTCATTTGACTTCTCGCCCATTGTAGTCACTCATACTCGCCGTGGAAAGAATCCTTCGACTAACGACCACTTGAACGCCTCAAAAGCCACTTTAAGTCGAAAATTCACCTCTGCTCTTTTCATTTCTTCCCCTGCCTACGGCAAACATCGATCAGCTATTTGCGCCTTGACCGGAACTATCGGTAATAAAATCAGCTATTTGAGCGAGCGGCTTCGGTGTGTAAACAACATTTTTTTGTGGCAATCTGTGGGCGATAAGTTAAAGTCGTGCGTAGGCGCAATGGAGAGGTGGTCGCGAGAATTGGAACTAGCTCGCAATCAACCAAGTCTTATTTTACGATGTGACCCATGCACGAATTGCCAATGCCGGAAATTGAAATCAAGCGGTTGCTCGATTTCGTAACCAAAAACGATGCGTCCGATCTTCACTTAAAAGTCGGATACGCCCCCTATCTGCGGATTGGCGGCCATCTGAAAAAAGTGGAGTCGCCACCGATTCCCGACACACATTACATGGAACAGATGATCAACACGTTGCTGCCGCCCGACAGAATGGCGGAATACGAAAAGAGTGGAGGCGTCGACTTTGCCGTCCGCTCGGACTCGGGCGACCGTTTTCGAATCAACGTCTATCGAACCGGCGGCAACATGCATGCGGCCTTTCGACGAGTTCAAAACAAAATTCCTGATTTCGAGGAATTGAACCTGCCGGAGATTTATCGAGAGACGATTTCGAAAACACTGGTCGGTTTGATTTTGGTGAGCGGGGTGACAGGTAGCGGAAAAAGTTCGACGCTAGCCGCCATGCTCGACTATATCAATGAACATCGAAATCTGCATGTGATTACAATCGAAGACCCCGTCGAGTACGTTTTCGAACCTCGCAACTGCATTATTTCGCAACGGGAAATAGGCATTGATGTGCCGACGTTTCCCGAAGCATTACGATATGTCGTTCGCCAAGATCCGGATCTGATCATGATCGGCGAAATGCGTGACAAAGAAACGATGTTGGCGGCCCTCATGGCGGCTGAGACCGGTCACCTGGTTTTGGGGTCGATTCACAGTAGTGACGTGCAACAGACTTTTTCCCGGCTATTGGAGTTTTTTGACCGCGACGAACACACGTTCATCCGCAGCTCTCTAGCCAATAGCTTAACGGCAATCATGTGTCAGCGGCTGATGCCCGGTGTGGAAGAGGGGACGCGCTTTCCGGCAACAGAAGTCTTATTGGGAAATTCTCTTGTCCGAGAAAAAATAGCGCGCGAAGAAGATGAAGACATACCGTCGATTATGAATGTCAGCACTGAAGAAGGGATGCGTAGTTTCACCTATTCTCTGGTGGAATTAATCAAAGCCGAAATCGTTTCGCGCGAAGTGGCGATGGATTATGCACCCAATCGGGAAGGATTGATTTCAATGCTCAAAGGAATCACCTCGGCCGAAGGCTTGATCGGTCGACTGCGCACGTAAACCTGTTGAAACGAGTGTAGTTGCAAATTGCCCCATTTGCATAACCGCTAATTTGATTCTCAAAAAACAATTGAGACAATTGTTGCGTGACGAGCATCCTTTCGGCAATCGAAAACGGCGACTCCAAAGCTGTAGATCAGTTATTGCCGCTGGTCCGCCAAGAACCATAAATTCGGCTCGTCTTAATTGAAATTACGCACATTTTCATGAATTTTCACTCTCTTGGATAGTTTTTCGCTTCGTTTTTTGCGGGAAAATTCATTAGTACGTATGGATGACGTTCGTTCGCAACGTCGTTGCCCGTGAGTCGTCCAAAACCTCGAATCCAACAAAGGGACTGTTATGTACTGTTTCAACGTATCAAGAATTTCATGTCTGGCATTTGCGTTGGTTCTTATTTCTGGGTGTGGAGACTCGCAGTCAACGTCTGAAAAGGCCGAACAACCAAAACAACACAAAAACGCGGTTGACTCGCAAATGTCTAAAACCGTTGTGGAAGATTCGCCCAAGACTGTTTCACCGAAACCAGAAACGCCATCGGTCGTTTCAAATGTGTCAGAAACATCACCTGGAGCATCAAAAAAAGCGCCAGATTCTGCCCCCACGGATTCCGCACTCACAGATTCTCCGCCCATAGATTCGCCAGTGGTTGATACCCGCCCCCCGGCAAACAAGGTTTCAGCTGTCAATACAAAACATTCGGACGAGACTGCGGATCAATCTGCCGCTCCAGCGAAAGTTGAAATTCAAGATAAATCCGAAGAGGAAAAGCCAACGGCAACGAGTCCCTCAACGGTTGCAGAAGTGATGAGCGCTTTGAATTTTGGCGAATTTCCGACTCCCAAGGGTGCTGAGCAGGTTTCGGTTTTCGGCGCGGGTTTGTACTACAAAACCGACGCCGACTTGGACCGCGCACATGTTACGGTTCAAGACGAACTACTCAAACGGGGATTCACCGCTGGCGAATCACTTCGCACCAATAGCGCGTCGATAACCGTTTTGATCGATGAGCTGCCAGGAACGATCTTTTTAATGAGTTCGTTATCTGGAAACGCGACTCACGTAACCTTTCATCATCGCCAGGGCCTCGATGGTTCGCAGATTCCGACTCTACAACCAGAGGGTGAGGTCGATCGACGAATCGATCAAGTCAACTATATCACTCCGATCGGTGTGCAGGAGGGTCAAGTCCTGTTGCGGTCAAAGATCGAGGCCAAGAATATCTCGATAGCTCGGACCTCCAATAGCAATGGGATCGCGCAAGAATTCTTCAAGGACGGAATGAAGTTTGTTGCCAGCGTTGAAGAAACACAAGACATGGAATTTGAGATGCCTGAGCGCGGTCAATCGAAATACACGCGGGTATCAATTGCCAGTGCGGGTTCTTTTGACAGCGCCAAATTACCTGCGCCAGGCGAAATTGAAAAAACTGCACAACCTTATAACTCGATTTTCGGAAACTACCGGTATGTCGCCAAAACGAATGCGGCTGACGCAGTCAAAGCTTGTCGAACCGAATTACAAAAGGCGGGTTGGCAGCCAGTTGAACCACTTCGCCCGTCGATAGGTGATAGACAAGCCTTGCTGATCTGGAATTGTGCTCTGATCAGAGTCGTTGCGACGGAGTACAAAAATGGCCGAACGCATATCGATTATTATTCGTCGTTGATGCCTTTCGATCTTCCGGCAGGCATTGAAACGCGCCTGGTTCGAGTCGACACCGCATCGCCGAGAATGTTTTTTGTGGCAGCGGCGCCTGCAGCTAAAATCGCTGAATTCTATGAAACTCACATGCCAGCTGTCGGTTGGAAACCGGACAACGCCTTTCGACTGGAAGAATCTAATCTGCACAAACAATTATTCCGCGGCAGTTATTACCAGCCTGTTTTGCTGGAAATCGAAACCAAAGACCCAACAACGACTTG
>CAMYNE010000385.1:0-1443 GCA_947259675.1 uncultured Pirellulaceae bacterium | reverse complement strand
AGATGTCGAAAACACGGAGACGAAAGCGGAGCCCGAGAACGATTCAGTTGTCGAAAAGTCCGAAACATCAGCGGCAATGCCCGCTGACATCGAAAAAGAAATGCGGAAACAACTTGAAGAAGCATTAAAAGAGATGCCCGAAGGCATCGCCAATGAAGCCAGAAAACAGTTTGAATCGACGCTAAAAGCCGCTCTAGCCGAGAACCAGGATAGCCATTCGACGGAGGACGCAGAGACCGATACGAACATGGAAGAAGAAAAAGTCGCACAACCACAAGCTGTCGTACCTGTTGACAAAATCGCGGCAGAGGAATTTCCAATTCCAGCCGGAGTCACCAGCGTCACTCGCGACTTTGAAATGATCACGTTCAAAGCAGATAAAGTTGAAAAGAATGCCAAGTCTCTCATTGATAGCCTGACGGAACTAGGTTGGAAGCGTCGCGGCGATCAGATCGTAGACAACGAAATGGCCATGCTAAGGTTCCAAAAAGGAACGGGAACGATCAATATCAGCCTGATCCTGGACGATCGAAACGATCCGCCAGTTCATGCTGTTATTCAAGGAGATGGCATTTGGTTTCCAGACCCTTATGGATTCGCGGGCGAACCCGCGGAGGGGTTCGAAGAAGATATGGAGGAATTCGATACATCAGATGATGACTTGTTCAAAACGCCGACTGAGTTTGAAGGTCTTTCGCTTCCCAAGGGAATCGACTCTCCAGTAAAAATGGGCTCGCAATTTCGAAATGAACTGATAGCGAGTGCAGAATCTGATCTAAAAACATTGCACGACTTTTTTGTTGAGAAAGCGAAAGAATCGAATTGGCAAATTAAATCCAACGTCTATGCCGAAAATCAAAATGCAGCCTTGACTCTCACGAATGACCGGGGTGAAATGCTCGTCGATTTGCAAAAATACGAAGGTGAAGTTGAGATCAAACTCGCTTTTCGCAATCCGACTTTGGCGAAGGAGCACGGATTTCTGCCTCCCGATGGAAAGGCCCGAATCATTCTCGCCAATGCATCGGAAGTTGAGGCAACGATTATGGTCAATAAAAAGGTTTACAAGCTCGCTCCGGGGCAAGGTGCCGAAAAACCAGATGAAGGAATCATCCTGGACGTCGCGCCAGGAACCTACCGCTACACGATCAAGGGCTCAGGTCGCGAAGAACAGTCCGACAAGCTGAAAGTGGTCATCGGTGGTTCATGGGGATTGGTCGTATTTCCGCAGCAAGGACATATGGCGGAGCAAATGTACTAGTGGCATTTAATCTTAGTCGAAGATCGTAGTCTTAATCTTAGTCCCGTCACGTGTGGAGCAACAACTTTTGCCCTTGAAATTCCTTGTTCTGAATTCGGCATTCACGTAATCGGTATTGGAATATCGAATATCGAACACGGAATTATAAAATCAGAAGTATTCCATTGGTTTCGGCCGTAGTT
>CAMYNE010000384.1 GCA_947259675.1 uncultured Pirellulaceae bacterium | reverse complement strand
CGTTCGATTTGCGTCGATTCAAAAGTGATCTCGGGGAACTGATCAACATCAAAAAAGTCCGCGCTCCGGAGATGTTTGTCTCGCTCCGCCTCGTTGGTATCTACGCTGGCTGCGTCGATCGTAAAACTGAATTTGTTAGCCAGGCCACCCTCAATCTGAAAGTTTCCCGCGCACTTATTAAACCGACCGTAGGTGTAGCTGAGATTGAAATGGCTGATCGCAAATACTAAGGAAGTATGCGAATTGTCGATCTCATATTCATCTTGAGCCGACACCGTTGCGCAGGTGGAACTTAGTATCAACATCACAACGAAAAACTTGACCATCGTCGATCGCATAACTGCCTCCAATATTGATTGCGGCGCATTCGGACGGAAATTCGTGCGTTAGGGCATCATTTTAACGTTGTTCTTGAGCGCGCTTGTTTTAAGTTCGGCGTCTTTTCGTCGGTTTCGCCCGGCAATCAGAGCGCCACGACCGCTATACGTCCGTGCGACTCGCACTAATAGCAATTTGGCCCCTCGAAAACAAGGCGAATTCGCCTTGCCGAAGTCTTCAAACCATCATACCGCATGAAATTCGAACTGTTTGCAGATATATTGGTGCTGTCATTTTCACTGAAATTTACGGGGAAGAATATTGTTTTACGACGCCGGCTGGTTTACCCAGCTGTATTGATGATTTCGTAATCCCGGCTTCGCCACTTGGTTACATTTTGCAGCTTGACGGATTTAACTTTTAAAAATCGGAGGCACCTATGTTATCGCGAATTGCGATTTCAACTTTTTTGGTTCTGGCAATTCCTGCCATTGCGTGTGTTAGCTCGCAAGAAGTCGAAACGAAAAATCCAGCGGCCACGGATGGTATCGCCCAAGACAGCGTTAAAGAATCGCCGAAACGAATGACTCCCGAACTTCTCATGAAGCTCGGCAGGGTGAGTGGTGGGGCTGTATCTGCCGACGGGAAAAAAATTGCCTATACGATTCGGCGGTACGATCTGGAGGAGAACAAAGGTTACACGTCGATGCATATACTGGATCTAACGAATTCCGTCGATCAGGTCGCCGTAAGTGACTGGCCCAGCATTGCCTCAGTCCAGTGGGCAAAATCTGGCGAAACAGAAACCCTCTATTTTGTTGGGAAACTTCCTAAAGAAGAATCTGAAGCGACTGATGAGGGCAATGGTGATTCTGAAGATCAGCCTTCTTATCCGCAAGCCTGGTCAATGGATGTTGTTTCCGGTGACATGCTGCAGATGACTTCGATTGAAGATGGCATTGCAAATTTGAAAGTGTCCCCAACCGGGCGCCGTATTGCCTACACGGTTGACGTCAAGCTGGATGACACCGTCAACGACATCTACGAAGATTTACCCAAAGCAGACGCTCGCATCATCGACAGCTTGATGTTCCGCCATTGGAATGCCTGGCATGACTATAAATATTCGCATTTGCACATTTCTCCAATCGCGGAGAGCGGTTTGGCTGGCGAGGCGCGCGATCTGATGGAAGGCATCAAAGCGGATTGTCCAGTCCCACCATTTGGAGGTTCAGAACAATTCAACTGGTCGCCGGACGGAAAAGAAATCGCGTTCACCATGAAGAACGTCAAAAACTGGGCAGAATCAACTAACAGCGATGTTTATGTCATCAACGTCGACGGCGACACTCCACCCAAGAATATCACCGAAGGCCGGACGGGCTACGACAACGATCCTTCGTTTTCACCGGACGGGAAATACCTGGCGTTCCAGTCGATGGAGCGTGCAGGTTTTGAGTCTGACAAAAATCGGCTCATGGTGATTGATCGCGAAACGGGACAAGTGCGAGATCTTTCCGCAGGATTGGATCAAACCACTCACGGCGCCGTCTGGATGCCAGACTCGAAAAGCCTGTTGTTTGCCTCTGAACACCGCGGTTCAAATCAGCTGTTCCAAATCTCACTCGAATCACCCGGTGCGACCCAAGTCAGCCAAGGCCGTTTTAATTGGGACGTTGCGGACATTATGCCAGACGGAAAATCGGCCGTCGTTACCAAAATGAGCATGCTCCGTCCGAAGGAACTTTCGATTTTGAAGCTTGCTGATTCGACCGACATCGTTGCAACCCACGTCAACGATGAAATTTATGAGTCGCTTGAACTGCCAATCATCGAAGAGCGGTGGGTGGACGCGACCGATGGCAAAAAGATTCACTGCTGGGTGATTCATCCGCCGAATTTTGCTCCGGCCGCTGAACAAAAATGGCCGATGCTGACTTATTTTCAAGGCGGACCTCAGGGTCAGATCGGTCAGTGGTTTTCCTATCGCTGGACTTTCCATCTGATGGCCGCCAACGGCTATATCGTTGTCGCACCCAATCGGCGTGGTTTGCCAGGGTTCGGTCGTGAATGGAATGATCAGATCAGTGGCGACTGGGGCGGACAAGCCATGAAAGATATCCTTTCAGCCACCGATGATATGATTGAAGAACCTTATATCGACGATAAGCGTGTCGCTGGAATTGGTGCCAGCTTCGGTGGCTATACCGCTTACTGGATGATGGGTCACCATCGAGACCGCTTCTGCACGCTCGTTGCGCATTGCGGTGTCTTTAATCTGGAATCGATGTACGGTTCGACTGAAGAACTGTTCTTTGTGAACTGGGATATGGGTGGACCGTATTGGAAGAACGACGACATCCAGGAGTCGTATAACAACTTCTCGCCTCATCGTTTCATTGGCAAATGGAAGACTCCCCTGTTGGTTATTCACGGCGAAAAAGACTTCCGCGTGCCCGTCACACAAGGCATGGAGGCTTTTACTGCGGCGCAGGTAGTGGGCATTCCTTCCCGGTTCCTTTACTTCCCGGAAGAAGGACACTGGGTCCTGGGAGCACAGAACTCGGTGCTGTGGCAACGAGTTTTTTACGATTGGCTTGATCGTTACTGCAAAAATCCTCAACCCGTGGAACCCACTCCAGCCAACACCGATACCTCGAACTAATTCAAGTGCGGACTGAGTGTCACAGGGGAAGTCATTTGGTTTCCCCCGGCTATATTGGGTTTCGAATCAAACTTGACGATCTGAAGGTCATCAAAAATGCCGCTTGATCCAATTACCGCCCAAATGTTGCTTTTGAAGTGTACCGGGGATCAAATCTGGTCTGTCGAAGCGTGCCAGAAAGAAGGTATTCCTGCAATCTGGATCCAGGAATTACAAGACTGTTTTGAATCGGGCTTCGACACCGATCGTAACACCATTTATGTTGACGATGAATGGTTAGGTGAAAAACTGGTTAACCAGTACAAAGGCGTGTTGGACTTGCATTTGGCCTACAAGCTGGCTGAGTACCTCGGCATCGATTGGAAATCTGAAACCGCCACCGCTCTCGGTCGTCGGGCGGAAGTTGACGCTTTAAAAGACGCCTTGGACGAACTTTAACTGGACCAAACGACTGTGTGAAGGAACCCATTCGATGCGTTCGATTCCTGGCCAGCAGATTTTACTCAGCCTGACTATTCTTATCGTTCTTGCCTTAAATCAAGACACCGTCGCCCAGCAACTTGATATTTTTCAGGAGGCTGAACAAACGCCGGAGCCAGATTTAGATTTGGTCAAAGAATCTCGGACAGTTTTCAAGAAGGAGGTTCAGCCGCTGCAAGACAAGATTTCGAAACAATCGATCAAAATTCAACGTCGAGAAAGCCTCGAAGCTCACTTCGTCAACAGCTTGAAAACCGTCGACGATGAGGGTCTTGCCCGCGTCCGCAAAGAGATGCAGGAATTGGCGGAGCGATTGGAAATGCTTGAAC
>CAMYNE010000383.1 GCA_947259675.1 uncultured Pirellulaceae bacterium | reverse complement strand
GATTTCTGGCGGATCGGGTTGGGAACGTCTTGAGTAACAAAAGCCTGGTCATTGGTAAATGAAAACTTGGTGTTTCCAACGACAAAGTGCTCACCCGGAAGCACAGTGAAGGATGATTCCTCGTTGCCCATGTGAAACACTGGGTTCGTCGCTTCTGGAATCTTTTCGACGAGCAGCTTTCCGTCTTTTAGTTCAAGCAGCAGATGCCGCCGGGAGATCTTGCTATCCCAGGAAACGTTGAGCGGACGTGTTTTGCGACCAATCTCAATTTGAGTTTCCGCTGGAACTCGGCGTCGCCAGCGGTCTTCAGGTGCCAGGCCCTGTGCAATGAGTTCGTACATGAACAAGTTTTAACGATTCAACCGGTTAGTTGAAAGCAACAATCAGGAGGTAGCACGCCAGGGCAATGAGAATCGCCAGGGATGCCGCCCCCAGCTGTAATCGCCGGCTATAAAAACCGCGAGTCGCATGATTCAATCGAAAATAACCAAATAGAACCATTAGCAGCGAAAGCACGCCCCCGCCCGCGATACCGGTGGAAATAAGGCGGACACGCGTTAAATTTTCATCCCATTCGCTGTCGAGCTGGTCATCTTCAACTCCCTTTTCGTTGGACGGCTCGGTCAACGGATCGGATTGGTTAAATTCTCTTGTGTGGGGACAGAATGCCGTCGGAAGGGCGGCCGCGATTTTATGGCTTTCCAATGGCTCCACGGCGAACATCGCACTGACAGCGAAAACCAAAGCGAGAGCCATGTTTTTTCTAACGCGATAGGGTCTTAAAATCATTTCGTGACGGCCGACGAATTGATCGATTCAACATGAATTCGTTTGCGGTCTTGAGGGTGCAACCACGGAGAGGCCAATTGAACCGAAATCGAAATCACGACTGCCAGAATGGAATTCCAGAGCGGGTTGATACCAAAAATCTGGCTCAAGACGGCCGCCCAAACAAGGCATAACCCGACTGCCCAAATACTCAGTCGTGTTCGACGAATCGGGTCTGATTGTCGCCACCAGCGTAGGATCATAAACAACCCGGTAAACAGCGCGAGGTATGTCGGCAAGACAGGCCCAACCTGCAAGTTCGGCAACGGACTGAATCCGGTTGTTTTCATGGAGGACAAGTCGACGCTAAACGAACCCGCCAGAGTAAATGCAAGACCACCCACGAGCAGTCCGATCGTTCCGACCGTCAGTCGACGAAGCCATGGATCGCCTTCCCGGTGTTCCCAACTCTTACTAACAATCAACAAGGCCCAGGCTGCACCGACTGCAGTCAACGTCATCCAGGCAAACGAAGCCCAGCGTTGGACGCCAGCGGCGAGAATATCACCGCCCAGAACAAAAGCCAACAAGTTAAATACAATGCATGACAAAGCCGCAATTAACAGGGAGCCAGTGAGTTCCATTACTTTGTCGCTCGCCTCGCGATTGCCAAGCCACGTACGGATTAAAGCATTGTTTCGACTGGCGAGTTCTCTCTTTGAGACTTTGGCTTTGGCTGGTTTTTCTTCGCTGCTGCCCGCCAGCCAGACATTCCTGCCGATAAAGTAGATCAGGTAAATCAAGCTCAGTCCGAGAACCGTGGGCAAAAGCCAGTTTGAATTGGTGGCAAATGCATAAGTTCCGGCGATCAGGATCGCCACTTTGACTGGCGTCGAAATATTCCCGTTAGTCCACCAGTGAACCATACTGTCGAATCCGGTCTTTACGACGCGGGCAACCGGTTCATCGACAACTTCGCCACGCACGGTTGGCGTGGACGGGCTCGCGACCCTGTCGGGTTTGATGACTTGCACCGGATCGGGACGCGGAGCATTGCGTCGAATGCTGGCGGTCGAAGCGACCGGTTCGTTTTGTCGCGTACTTTCCTGGGGTAGAGGGAGCGGATTCGGAATTGACGTATTTCCTGCCGAACTGTCTTTGAGTTCCCCGAAAACGATGTCGGCTCGTTCGCCGGGAAGCAACGAAGGAAATTTTAGCGGTTGTTTTTGTTTCCCGGCCTGCGTTTGCGCGAGGTTCGGCTTGTCGGAAAAACCGTTGAGAACGACGGGACCAATCGCATTTCGCTTGACAATGTCCTGACTGTTTTCCGCCACATCGGGCCAGGGCAGATCGGAACACAATTCGGGAACATTGTGGTAACGCAATTCCGGATCTTTTAGTAACGCTTTTTGAATAACTTTGCGAAAAGAATCGGGAACGACCGACAAATCCGGGTCAGCCGTCAGATGTTTCATGATTATTTCTTGAGAACTTTCGCCATCAAACGGAACTCGTCCCGTCAGGATCTCAAAAAGAATGATTCCCAATGCGTAAATGTCGATTTCTTTTCCATAAACGCCTTTGCCGATCTCGGGAGCCATATAGTGAAATGTGCCGACGCTCTCAGTCTGACCGCTCCGGCGGCTGCAGGAGATGAATTTGGACAGCCCGTAGTCGCCGATCTTGATGACCTGTTGATCCTCGTCGAAGAAGATGTTGGCTGGCTTCAGATCCCGGTGTACGATCCCCTGATCATGCAAATAGGCCACGCCAGCCGCCGTTGAAGTGAACCATTGTTTGACGTCGGTTTCGGGCATCCCATTTGGATTCGCATCGACGGCGTCATGAAGGCTGGTACCGGGGACATATTCCATCACGACCCAGCTTTCACCAAGATTGTTGGTGCGAATATCCCAAAGTGAAATCAAGTTGATGTGTTTCAAGTTGAGACATTGGCGAACCCCCCGCAATTCTACATCGAGATTGCGTTGAATTCGTTTGAGCGCGACTTCTTTGCCGGCGTCGCTGAGCGCAAAGTACACTTCGCCGAAACCGCCAATGCCGATTCCGCGTTTGATCGTGTACCCGTCCAGCGGCTTGCTGCCACTGGCGTATGCAAATTTCATCACGCGACCCCCAGCCAGTTGGACTGGTATTGTTTGATCAGAACCCGGCTGGCCGTATGCCGACTCTACTGCCACCCATGAACGAGAATTCTGACGTCGTTTTCCCTCAGAATCTAGCGTAGCCGCTGGGTCGTCCATTTGTCTAGCTTTCACGTAAAATGCCCGGTTGTTTTGCTCAAACTGCTTATCAAGGTAACCTCAAAATCGGGTGGATTTGTCCAAGTTAACGTTTAATTTTTGGGTAGATTAAGTTTGGATCTCTAATGATGACGTTCTCAAAGCCCGACAGGTTCTAGGCTCATCGTAAATTCTTCACCCACAATTCTCGAATCTAGCCTTAAGGGACCTTCTTTTTCGTATTCCTGGCCGTCAATTTCCAACACTTTTTTAAAGGTGGCTTCAGACTCGGAAAGATTTTTCTCCTGACCCTGTATTCCGGCCAGCATTAAAAGCGCATCAATATTGGTCGGTTCGCGATTTAACACCATATCCAGTTTTTTACGGGAATCCTCAAACTCCTCAGCCAGCATCAGGAGAGTGGCCAGCTTGAGCTGGGCTGCCGTATTTTCCGGTTCCAGTTCGGTAAGGTTCGAGTAAGCCCTGAAAGCTTCCTGGGCATCACCGATTTTAAGATTGGTTTCACCCAGTTTCTCATAGGCAGCCACATATTTGGGATCAATCTGAATGGCGTTTTTAAACTCCAGGCGGGCACTTTTAAACTCCTCTTTGTCGAAATATGCCAGACCCTTTTCATAGTGGGCAACTTTTTTCTGCTCGTCGGAAGAACATCCTAACATTGTCAGTGTGGTAATCAGAAAAAGCAAAAAAATGATTTTCAAACGAAACATGAACTATCCTTTTATATACAGACTTCGTAATTTTCTATAAAAACGTTTTTTTTGGGACCATATTGGACGCTATGAAATTTTCTC
>CAMYNE010000382.1 GCA_947259675.1 uncultured Pirellulaceae bacterium | reverse complement strand
CGGAACTTCGGCGACCAATTCCTTTACAATTGAATTCCATATTCTGCGGCTGGTACTGATTTTGCTTTTTTGTGGCCCGTTCACTGTCGCAATTCCTCCACTCAAATATCGTTTCCAGTATCGCATAGAACTTGAAACATACACGACAGAAACGCCTGCAATACGGCATGGTTTCGCAATTCCTGCATTTTGATAAACGCCAGCGGCGGAACGACAACCGGATTACCAATCCATCGAATTCTCGTAGCCTTCTTTGATAAGCTCTTCACCGGCTTCCTCTTTGAACCATCGTTTGACGTCGTCAGTGAAGTAGTTTTTCCAGTCGCCGATCGCGCCCTTCCGGAAAAACTCCGTTGGCTGTTCCTTCTTGAAACCGGGCTTCAAGTGTCCCTTGATTCTTGCAGCTCGCTTAGGATCCACCTCCAGGAACTCGAACAAAGATCGGCGGACCTTGGCCGTGTTTTTGTGCAAATCTTCGAATTGCACAAAACGAACTTTCAGTTCCGGGTATTGTTCGACGGCCTGCCAGTCGCTTTGTATGTGGTCTCGCCACCAGCGAGCGGATTCGCGAACCATCAGCTCATGCCGCAACAAGACTTCCGGGTTTTTTTGGAAAAACCAGGGATCTTTTTCAAATTCCTCATGATCGGCATTCATCGCCGGGATCCGCTTGAACAATCGATGAACAGTCGGATAGTTGTGAAGATGAAAAGCACGGCTAACGAGGACGTCTCGACCATCGCGGATGATCGAAATGACAGGCGTCCCCGGAAACATCAAAGGCAAAATCGTATGTGGCGTTCGCTCACCGATCAGTTTCGCGGAAGGTTCAGCCAATTCAAGCAAACATTTTTTGATCAACTCTTCAAATTGAGCTAACACGAAAGATTTATACTTGTCATCTGAATAAACAGGTAGTTTGTAAAGTTGCTCGTTGATTTTTCCAACGATATGATGCCAGTGGAATTCGCCTACAACGCTAACATGCGCATGACTACTGAGGAGACTGCCTAGCCAATTGGTTCCGGATTTCATAAATCCGCGTACGCAAAAATAACGGCGATCTTCCATGGGCAATTCTTATAGGTTCCTGAGGCAGTTTATCTCACATGTATCCTGAAGAATAGTATCCGCTCCACTCGGTTCTGGATGACTACAGCGATTCCGAAGCAAAAACAAAAATCATGAACGGCATTGGTGTCAATCGGTAGCCACGACAATCGACTCAATTTCGTCGTCCATGCGTCGGGCTCGAGTTTCCCATCCGAATTTCTCTGTGAAGTGATGGGCGAGATCGTGGCATGGTCGCAAATTGCCTTGACTCGCTTTATTTGCCAGTTTGGCGATTTTGAGCGCCAGGTCATGCGGGGTACCGTCATACAGGTGTTCTGCACGACGCATCGGAGAGTCTTTTACATTCAACAGTTCCGGATAACTTAAACGATTTGGCAGAATGACATGGAGACCGATGGAGGCGGCTTCCGCGACCGACAAACCAAAGAATTCATGCTGTGCCGTCGAAATAAAGACGTCTGCTGAGTTAAGCGCGTTCCAATAGGCCTCTCGATCTGGCAAAAAACCGCAGTAAATGATCTTGGACTCATATCGAGTTCTAATCTTATCGACACTATCCGGTACCTTTCGAAAAACCTGACCGATCAAGCTGATTCGAAAATCGATTCCCTGAGACTGAAGTTCGTCGAGGGCCGTCAACAGGTCATCGGGATTCTTGTCGTGTTCCCAACGTGCTGCCCAGATTAGGTGAAGCGGAGCGCCCGATACGCGATTCGGCTTCGGGGGCTGACATTCGATTCCGGGGTATTGAATCGAGGATTTTCCACGGATCTGCTCGATCGCTCTGATTGGCGCGTAGTCTGGCCAATTCCTGGCAGTTTGCTTCAGGAGCCCGATCATCGAATCGCGATTATAGGCTGAGTTGAACCAGACGTGATCAGCGGCGATCGTTGTGGTGAGGTTTGTAAATGCAAAATGCAAGTCCCTCGTATTTTCCTGTGCTGGATAGGCGAGCTGGTTTTCATGGAAATAAACGATCGATGGAAGTTTTCTTATCTCGGTCGACACGATCCCGCGAAACTCAGCGACGTTCAGCATGTCACTGGCGAACACCGCGTCCCATCGGTAGCCACGAGAAGTCATTTCCGCGACTTGTTCAGCCATATTGATGGCTGAGTGACGCATTCGCCATTTCCAGAATCGGTCCGGCAACGTCAGCAGCGTCCAATCGTGTCGGCTGTTTTCAATCCAACCATCCATGAAAGCTCGATGGCTGCCGCCGTAGAATGGTTGAATTGAAAGAACTCGTAAAGTTGATTGCAAAATCAGCTCGCCAAAAGATGCCTAAATTCAGAAAACATTTGCCAATGATCGGCAAAGGGTGCGATCTGGTCGATCACAGTTTTATCCATTGGATGTTCAAACACAATTTGCCTTGAGTGCAATGCAATCCAACGCATGCGCAGATCGGGAGTCGCCGGACCAAATGAAGTTGCAGCGTCGTAAAGCGAATCGCCCACAATTGGAAATCCTCGAGAACTACATTGCAGCCGTATTTGATGCGTCCGACCGGTTTGAAGTTCAATCTCCAACAACGAACGCGACTGGGTCTGCTCCAAGACGCGGTAATCGAGGATACCTTTTTTTCCTTCTGGGTGTTCTGGAGAAACGATCTCCGATTTCGCTTCGTCGGGGATCTTCCGCATTGTATCTCGCCAGGTCCCTTCACCTTGTTCGGGCCTGCCTTCGACCACGGCCCAGTATTTCTTTGTCACCGTACGATTTTGAAATTGTTCCGAGACTCGACTCGCCGCACGCACATTTTTGGCCAGCACGATGACACCAGAAACAGGACGATCCAGTCGATGAGGAACGCCCAAGTAGGCTTTTCCTGGTTTGTTATCACGGGCGATCAGCCATTTCTTCGTCCGCAATTCCAGGCTATCAATTCCTGGTGGCGCCTGGGTCAAAAGACCGCCAGGCTTATTGACGACCAGGATCGGTCCTGCTTCAAGCAAGACATCTGGCTCTGGCAATTGTGTGTCGGACATAGATTCTGCCAGGAGGCGCGGTTGCGTGTGAAGGGATCAAAAAGGCAGGTGGAGCGAATCACATAAGAAACGCACGTAAGGCTTCGCTGCTGCAAACCGTTCGATCGTATTTGCTACAAGTTTCTTGTCATACAGTTCTTCCGTCGACAGCTGTGCCAAACCAAAATGGTCCTTTCGTTTTAGATCAACGATGAGTGGATGATCGGCCGGAAAGTCACGCGGAGGTCGTTTTAGTGAGTCGCCGTGCAATTCGAAATGTTTGGTGAACGACTTTGCATTCGTGATGCGCTTCCACTTAGCCTGATTCTCGTCAATGGCAACACGAATCTTTTTGAGCGCCTGGCTATCTGGATGCCAAACACCGGCCCCGATAAAGATCTCTTTTTCGTCAATATGAAAATAGAATCCAGGAGCGTGCACGTCCTTGCCAATTTCATGTCGAATGTGAATACCGACGTTGGTTTTGTATGGCGTTTTATCTTTCGAAAATCGCGTGTCACGGTAGACCCGCATCAACGAACCGCCGGTTTTTTTCGGAATCAGATTGAAGTGCGACGAGATGTTCTTGAACGGCGTTTGCAACGCGGTGATGAACGCCAGGGCCGGCTCACGACATTTTTCTTCATAACGCTGCTTGTTCGCCTTAAACCAGCCTCGATTGTTGTTACGTTTTAAGTCATTCAAAAACTTGATCAGCGAAGGATCAAAACGAACAGTCGAAGTTGCCGTGTTTGCCATTGTTAGCCCAATCAATACTCCAA
>CAMYNE010000381.1 GCA_947259675.1 uncultured Pirellulaceae bacterium | reverse complement strand
ACTGGAATGCGTGCCGTCTCAACACGCATCGCTGGGAGGAAGAATCCAGCTCATTCGTTTCTAAAGTTGTTTGCCAGAAATACAACTTCCAATTGGCGGATAGTTGCTGATAAGCCAAAACGATTTTCGATCGCGGCTGCAAATTTGATTCGACGGTTAGAATCCCCAAAATTCATCAAATTGGCATAATCGTCAGAATACACATAACACTTTGTTGCACCTCATTACAATCCTTTTAATCGTTACTACCGGACAACTGGGCCGCAACTATTGCCGACTCATTAATTTCCGAGAGACCGCGCTGGCGCATAAAAAAAGCCCGCTTAAAAAGCGGGCTGGGTCGGCTTTGGAACGAATCCGGTTTACCAGATCTTGATGCGCTCTTCCTGAGGCTTGAAGAGCCGATCGTCCTCGTTGAGATCAAATGCTTCGTAGAACGCGTCGATATTCATCACCGGGCCATTGGCGCGAAATTGAGATGGTGAATGAGGATCGTTTTTCAATCGCTTGCTCAATTCATCATCACGGTATTTTCGCTGCCAAACTCGACTCCAGCCGACGAAAAATAATTGTTTCGGCTCCCAACCGGCAAACACTTTCGGCGGATTGTCTGCAAACGACAGGTTCATTGCTTTATTGGCAATTGCGAGCCCGGACAAATCCGCGATGTTTTCACCCAAGGTCAGTTTTCCGTTGACGTTTTGGCCTGGGAGGGCTTCATATTCTTCGTACTGGGCAACGAGTTGTTTCGTCAGTTTTTCGAACGCTTCGCGATCGGAGTCCGTCCACCAGTTAACGAGGTTTCCGTCGCCGTCGTATTTGCTGCCCTGATCGTCAAATGCGTGACTGATTTCGTGCCCGATGACGGCGCCGATGCCACCGTAATTCAAGGCCTCAGGAGCTTTAGCGCTGAAAAACGGCGGTTGCAGGATTGCGGCCGGGAATACAATTTCATTAAGTGACGGGTTATAGTATGCGTTTACGGTTTGTGGTGTCATTCCCCACTCATCTCGGTCGACGGGCTTTCCAAGTTTCTCGATCATGCGTCGATATTCGACCTCTTGGGAACGCAACATGTTGCCAAAAAGATCATCAGGCTCAACCACCAATTTCGAATAGTCTCGCCATTTGGACGTATAACCAATTTTGGTATTGATCTTGGCCAGCTTTTCTTTGGCCCGTTGTTTGGTCTCGTACGTCATCCATGTCAAATCATCGATGCTTTGACCGAACGAACGTAGCAGGTTTTTAACCAATTGATCCATCCGAGCCTTCGACTCGGGCGGAAAGTATTTTTCAACGTAGAGTTTGCCTACGACTTCACCCATCACTCCGAAATCACCAGCCCCGGCACCGGCCGCTGCGTCAACAGCGCGTTTCCAGCGGGGCTTCTGCTGAGGTGTTCCCGATAACTGTTTCTGATGTAGCTCGAAATGGGCGTCTACAAACGGTTGTGAAAGAATCGGCGCCGCCGCGTCGATCAAATGGAACTGAAGGTATTGTCGCCAGACCTCCACGGGGGTCTCAACAAAAATGTCACTCACGGCTTCGAAGAAGCTTGGAGTCATCACGTTCAATTCTTCGAATGCCGCAACTTCTGTCTCGGCGAAAAATTCATCCCAATTTAACTTGGGTGCCAGTTCCGTTAGCATTTCTTTCGAATGAAGGTTATATCTTTTCTCCGCTTGGCGAAGCATTACGCGTTCCCATTGAACTTCCGCCAGCTTGGTTTCAAGTTCAAGGATGGATTCGGCTGCCGATTCACCATTCTCAATAGCTGCAAGATCAAACAACTTTTCGATATAGGTTTTGAGTGCCTCGCGAGCTGCAACGAGGTTTTCATCATCTTTCAAATAATAGTCACGGTCAGGAAGCGTTGTCCCGCTCTGGATGATCACGACGATATAGCGAGTCGAGTCTTTGTCGTCTTGTGTGACACCGAATCCAACCGGAGTCTTGACCCCCATTTTTTGTAAGGTGCCGAAGTACTTCAACACGTCTGCATGTGAGCCAAGAGAGCGAATCTTCTCGAGCTGTTCCTGCAAAGGCGACATGCCTTTCTCGTTAACTAGCTCGACGTTCATGAAACTCTTATAGAAGTCTCCGACTTTTTGGGCGTCGCTTCCCTTAGGATGTTCGGACTCAGCAGTTTTTTCAATTAGCGTGCGAATTCGCTCCTGTGATAGATCCGCCAACTCAATGAATGAACCAAAATTGGATTTATCAGCTGGTATCTCAGTGTTTTGCAGCCACGTACCGTTTACGTAAAGATACAAATCGTCCTGAGGCCGAACGCTTCGATCAAACGTCGATGTATCCAGAATCGTTTCTTGAGCCATCGTGACGTTTGCCAACGCAAACGGCATCAATAGAATAAAAGTAAACAGTGGTTTTTTTGACATGGATATTCCTATTCAATGCCGGGTTGTTTTGACTTGAAATGACTTCGTGCAGCATAACTTTTTCGAAGAAAATCTGCTACCGTTCGGATCACCGACCGCAAACCCGATACGAAAAAAAGCGAGGAATGTTAGCTTCCCTGCGTTTTGGGCTTTCGTCATTCGTGGCTCAATTGCAATCCTGCCAATTCAAACAGACAGCTTGAGCGTCCCAGGCAACGCCATCCGGCACGGTAACAAAATTGTGTAAGAGGCCGTTGCTTGGTCGGATTTCCGCCGAAGAAACCGAAGAAACCGAATAGTCATGCCCACATGCGTGAGAATACGCGACGAGGCAGTCGATCGTTGTTGCGGAGTTCGCCGTCTGGCCGCGGCCGAGCATTTACTGCCCCATCGTCAGCACGGCCCCCATCGCTTGGACGCCGTACAACAAATTGCCAACACGAATATTTTCGTCCGGCGCATGTTGATTATTGTCATGGTTAGCCATCGGGACGATCACCAATGGTTTTTGCAAATAATCCGAAATCAAATACAAGGGCAACGATCCGCCCAAACTTGGAATGAGCAACAGCTGTTCATCGCCGGCCACCAACTGCAATTGCCGAACCAGCGGAAGCACTTGAGGATGCGTCATCGATGTCCGTGCTGCCGGATAGCCGTTTTCCCGAAAGACGACTTTGGCAATTTTCCCGTGTTTACGCCGAACCTGCAGCGAAGGATCGGATTCGACGATGTGATAGCCCTGTTGCTCAATGTGATTGCGAACGAGTCTGAGCATTTTTCGAGGCTGATTGCCTTTTACCAGCCGAATGTCGATCGAGACGGTCGCAGTATTCGGAACGATGTTCCGGGCGGTAGTGCCGACACTGCCGCATTCGATGCCGCGAATGTTGAGCGAAGGCAATTGCATCCGCTCGATATAAGCCTGGTTCTTGTTCTCGGTTTCGGCCAAGCCGAGTTCGTTCCGCAAGTCGTCGTCGATTGCAGGAATCGCTTTGAGCGCCGCAATTTCCTTTTCTTGCAATGGCACGACGTCATCGGAAAACCCCTCGACCAAGACATTGCCATCATCGTCTTTCATGCTCGCCAGTAACTGCGACAACAACAGTCCGGGATTTGGCGCCCAGTTTCCATAATGCCCCGAATGCAAATTGCGACTCGCGCCGTAGACGGTAATCTCCATTCCCGTAACGCCACGCACGCCAAAATAAACGGCCGGTTTTCGACTTTGATGCAAGGGACCATCAGAAAACACCCACAGATCGACGTCCTCAAACCGATCTGCGTACCGCTCGAGTACTCGCCGCATGTTGGGTGAACCGATTTCCTCTTCGCCATCGAAGAAAAACTTGATATTAGAGGTCGGTTTCAGTTCCGATTCCTCGATGGCATCCAGCGCCGCCATGATGGCCACAAACGGAGCTTTGTCGTCGGACG
>CAMYNE010000380.1 GCA_947259675.1 uncultured Pirellulaceae bacterium | reverse complement strand
AGAGAGCTTCGTTGCGGTCAGGTCCGCGATGAAATGCAGGAGGTGATAATTAAATTGCCGCCAAACTGGAATCTCACGACTAACCATTTGATTTGGGCCAACTGTCCTGCGTTGTTCGACAACCATTCCCAGCAATCCGATCGCACCTGCCAGGCAAAGTAGCAAGTATCCCGCCGCATTGTTGCGGTTCACAAACGGTCCAAAAACGTGTCCTCCCTGAGTCAGAGGAATCGACCAATAAAGTAGCTGGCCATTGGTTGTCAGTTGCTGTACCAAACCGAACAGGGCCAGCGCAACCCCGTTGATAGTGATTGCGGACAACAATAGAAAAATGTCTCTTCGCGTGCGAAATAACCTACACCCAAGCAGTAGACCGGCGATCGCAATTATCATCAATCGCAGGTGATGCTTGGTCCCTTCTTGATTCAATGAACTTCGCTTGGGAATACGATCGGACACGTCAATGCCGTCTGCAATAACTTGTCCGTCGACCGTGTAACGCTCGTATAACTCGGTCTGGCGACCGAGCAACAAATTGGAAAGGCCATCGGGGAGTGGCATCAGTTGAAACAGTCCGATCGCAAACCCAATTACAACCGGCAGCAAAACATACGGAAGGACCTGTTTGTCCTTTTTGTATAAAGCCGTTTCAAACCACCAGAAAGCAAGTCCAATAAGGGCGGCGATGGCGATCCAAAATTGTGCCCAATGTTGAACACCTCCAATGAGCCAGGGTGATACAATGACCGCCGATAAAATCGCGATCCGACCCGTCCATGCAATTCCCTCAGCCAACAAGGACCGTTGTGCAGCTTCTTTTCGCCCAGACTCTAAAGTAGCCCGGAGGGTCATGTTGTCAGGCAGATTCATATCGTGGTGATGTGAGACAAGGGTTGCGCGCGGCGCTTCCAGTTACTTAAAGGACAAAATTCTTGCATTTCAGATCCATGCTAGGTTGACGTATTCGGGCTGTAAAGCCAGCGACCGGCACAACCGGTCTTCGGCTCGGCTTATTCGGTTTAAACCTTGCTTATTTGTTACGAACGTCACAACGAGTCAAAAGACACTTTCCATCCAAGCCATGGAGCCTGCCACCCTTTGTTTTCAATTTATCGACCCGGCTCCAAAATCACCAGTCGAACCGAGTCCGGTTATATCCAGCATGACAGCAACACGTTCGGCCGAATGGAACTGGTAACTATGGGAGGACAAGTTATCTATTATTCGTTGCCGGGGCGGGAAGCACGCGTATAGAGTACTATCAAAGTACCAGCCGCCAATAAACTCCAAGGCATCCAATCCTGTGTCGCAATCACCCGTTGCGGTCGATTCAGAGCGGCGGGCGAAACGAGAATCGGAGGGGAATTCGGTGAGGCTTCGTTTTGCGAAGTCGCTTTGGACCGGCCAAAACCGGCAAGGTCGAAATTTGATCTTTGGTTGATGTTTCCTGATGAACCCTGGTTGAAGCGACTGGGGCCAAAGGCTGATTGTTGAAAGCTAGGTCGTTGGAAGGTCCCTGGGTACTGATTTGTATAGGAGGGGAGAATCGACCGATTGCCGTTTGTTTTCGCGAGCGGTGCAGCGGATTGGTCGGCGAAAATACCGTCTTTCGCTGTAACAAACTTGGGTATTCGCCGATTACTGGTCATCAAAAACTGGTCGACCACCAGCGACTGCAGACCAAGAAGAATCAAGAAAATGCCGACTGCCATAAAAAAGGAACGCCACATAATGCAAATCTTCTGAGTTTGAGGGATGTTGGCTTTGTAATCATGCGTTCCTTCGCAATTTTCGGTAATCGATTTATCGGCTGATTCCAGCGGCGGATGAACTCCCAGCGGGAATTGGGTTCTCAATTTCGCCAAGTGAGCAACGAAACTGATTATTGGGAAAGAAACAACGGAAATTTGGAATCTGAGACTGGCCAATCCATTCCCTTTTAAGCATTGATTCAACAGGATCGGCAGCCTATCATAATCCCCCACCTGCCGCCCTTTTGTCGCTAGATTTTCTGCAGTAGTGAATAATGTCAAAATCAAAAGAATCAGCAGCTTCACTGTCGGAATCAGACTTAGAATCGGAAAAGCATGTTTTGATTGTTGATGATGATCCCGAAATCATCGACTCAATTAGATATGCGCTGAAGTCCCAGGGTTTCAGGGTCTCCGTTGCCCGCGACGGTAATCAAGGCGTCGCTGTTGCTGAAACCAAAAACCCGGATCTGCTCATTTTGGATATGATGATGCCAAAGCGGAGCGGTTTTTTGGTGCTTGAACGACTTCGTCAAAATAGTGAAGTGCCGGTTCCAGTGATCATGATCACTGGAAACGAAGGCCAGCGGCACCAGGAATATGCCGAGTTGCTCGGGGTAGCCGACTATATCCACAAGCCTTTTACCATGGACCGATTACTCGAGAGTGTAAGGAATCTCCTTGAATCAGATTCTTAAGAAATCGTCCTATCGATTATTCCGGTGAGGCACTGTCAGTCGCCGTTTCGAATGAAGTGGACGGACGATGTAAAAGACCTGCCAAGAGTTCGCGATCCAGCCGCTAGTCCATTTGCAATACAGATTCGAAATGGCTTCAATCAAAGACTTGGGTTTTGAGACCGAGTCAGTAATCCCCGGAGATGGCTGGCATTGCAGCCACTTCTTTTATTCTTTTGATCGGTCGAAATTGGGTCGTTTCGTCCCTCTTGACTTGATCACGGGCAAAAAGGAGTTTTGTAAAGTCGTCAGCAAACAGGAACTCGCTCGATTTCAACTCGGACTGGTTTCCGGCCACAAGGCTGACTTTTCATTAATGATGATGGACCCTGATCCTATCAAGATTCAGTCGTTTCATCACCAACTACTTTCGACGCGATTGGGCTCTGCCCTCGTTGCAAACTACTCTTACGTTTCCATTTCTGAACTCTCGGAATATGTCCAGACGGTCGAACAATACGGCGAACGCTTGCAACGAAGTGGTGAAGACGCTGCCAGTGAATCATATACGACCAAGGTGAATTCCTACGCTTCTCGTATGGAGAAAATGAATCTCCAGCGCCTGACGCCTATTTTCCCTGACTGGCCCGTGACTTGTTTTTACCTCATGAACAAGTGGCGAATTGTGGGCGCGAATTGGTTCATGCTCTCTGAGTCCGAACGAAATCGGCTAATGGGCGAACACGCCGGAAGCGGCATCAAGTTCGCGGGGAGAGTTTCTCAGTTAATTACCGTTGGAATCGGGCTCGACGATTGGGAGTGGGGTGTTACGCTGTGGGCAACAAATCCTCTTCATTTGAAGCAGATCGTTTACGACATGCGATTCGACGAAGCGAGTGCCAAGTACGCAGAGTTTGGCCAATTCTTTACCAGCTACATCGCCGACGTAGAAAAGATCCTGGCAATCTGCGTGGGTGTATAGCCTGCGGAAGTCTGATGGTCCGCCGATGTGATTCGTGCAGACTCTACGCGGCTCGTTTAGAGCGCGTTTTGGTTTAAGTTTGGCGTCTTTTCGTCGGTTTCGCTCGGCAATCAAAGCGCCACGACCGCTATACGTCCGTGCGACACGCACTAGTGTTCAAATTCGCTTGTTGAGGGTCGGTTTGAAACGTGAGATGTTGAATCGCCATTTCACATGACCATCGCCGAACGAAATTCGCGACTTGAAGACTGACCAACGGACGGGCAAGACCAAGTGCTCGGTACGCCGTACCCAGTACGCAGAACCTAGCAAGTACCGCGACTGCTTTCACTTGCAAAAAACCTGGAGTAAGGCGCTGAACAGCGCCCGGCGACATCGATTAGCTCGGTGAGGTGTTTTCACAACAAGCGGTCGCCATCTCACCGACCCTACTTCGTT
>CAMYNE010000379.1 GCA_947259675.1 uncultured Pirellulaceae bacterium | reverse complement strand
ATTGAAAAACGTGTCTTTCACATCGGCCAGGACATGGCTGCCACCGACCAGACGATCGACTTGTTTTCCGGCCGTAATCGAATTCACAATGCTTTCGAAGAACTTGTTGTCGCCGCCAACGATGTCGATATTCGCAGATTTGAGCGATTCGGCAACCATGGTAGCTTGAGCTTCCGCGATCTGACGTTGAGCGTCGATCGCTTCCAGTTCGACGTCCTTCTCTTTGTTCAGCTGAATTTTAAATTCTTCGTGTTCTCGACCAACGCCGTCAAACAGTTTCATGGCTTCGGCTTTTTGCGTAATGCCTTTCGCATCCGCTTCGAACTTGAGTTCAAGAACTTTGGCTTCCGCCGTTCCTTCTTTCTCCAGCGCGTCGGCCTTAACTAAGGTGACTTGGGCTTCGGCCAAACCAATTGCGGCTTCTTCGGCTTGCGTCGCTTCAGCGAGCATCTTTTTGGCGTCCGTTTCTTTTTCGGCGGCCGTTCTTTCTGCCTCGGCGGTGACAACGATTGTTTCCGCTTTGAGTTCAGCCGCCTGCTTTTCGGCGTCTGCCGCTTTGACCTGCTTGACGAGGGCTTGTTCCGCTTCCTCGGTCGCCGCGGTTACGGCAACCTGTTTTTTACGATCGGCGGTGGCAAACTCGTGAGTGTCTTTGATTTTTTCTTCTTCTTCCACGACGGCGCGTTCGACGATCACGCGTTCGCGGATGACATCCTGGATATTTTTCTTTTCAACTTCAATCGCTTTTTCTTTGTCGATGTCGGCCAGAGTCACAACTCGTTCGCGTTCAGCGATTTCGAGTCCACGATCCTTTTCGACGCGTTCGGTTTCGACTGCGTCGGTTCGTTCTTTGCTTTTGGCGGCAACGATAATAGCTCGAAGTTTGTTTTCTTCGGCGATCGCGATTTCTTCGTCTGCTGTGATGCGTGCCGATTCGGCCCGTTGGCGCTCCTGGTGTTCGACCACATGACCCTCGGCTTGCTGTCGAGCAGTGACTTCGGCGATTTCTCGGGCTTGTTTTTCTTCCGCCTCGACTTGTTGGCGCTCCAATTCAAGAATTGCTTCGCGAGCTTCGACGTCCTGCTTTTTGAGCGTCTTTTCTTTTTCCCGCGTGATGTAGTTGGCCCGAGTGACTTCGGTTGCAGTCAGGTCGGTGATCTTTTTGATACCTTCCGCGTCGAGAACGTTGTTCGGGTTGAGCTTTTCCAGATCGGTTTGTTCAAGGTAGTCAATGGCCGCATCGTCGAGGACATAACCGTTAAGGTCGGTGCCAATGATCTGAAGGATTTGCTCGCGGAATTGGTCGCGGGAGTCATACAATTGGACGAAATCAAACTGCTTTCCAACCGTTTTGAGTGCTTCCGAGAATTTCGGTTCAAAGATAGCACGCAAGGCATTTTCTTCGCTGGCTCGTTTACAGCCAAGGAACTGCGCCACGCGTTCCACGTCTGCGTGCTGTTTGTTCACGCGAACGAAAAACACAACTTTGATATCTGCACGGATATTATCTTTACAGATCAAACCGTCTTCGCCGCTCCGGTCGATTTCAATTCGCTTGACGCTGATATCCATCAGCTCGGACTTGTGGAGAACGGGAATGACAATCATGCCAGAGAAACTGACTTTCGTTCCGCCCATGCCGTTTCGAACAATCGCGGATCCCTGTGCGACTTTTTGCCAGCAACGGATGAGGAGTGCGAGGATACCGAGAAAGACCACTGCCGCGATTACGGCAACCGCGATTCCCATTGTCGTACCAAAACCTGCGCCTACCAATAAATTAGTCATCTAATTCTTCTCCCACTTGGAAAGTTCGACCAAATATGTGCCGTTCATCGAGTTGTACGAAACGATGCGAGCCGCATCGCCTTTGCAGAGCTTTGTTCCCGGGTGCGTACGAGCGTTAATCACTAACGGTGGCCCGTCCTGCGTAATTTCCAGCTGTCCAAATTTGTCAGTCACATGACTGGTTTTGACCATCCCAAGTTGTCCAATCATATTTTCACGTGTGTCATCCAGGTTGTCGTAGTTTTGGAACATCTTTGAAAATGGTGATATCGCAAATTTTGTTGCCAGCAAACTGATGATGATGTTGGGCACAATCCACATCAACATGACCAAGAAACTGTACTCGGAGTTCAAGTAGTGATTGCTCACCATCGTTACGATCCACATGAAGACGACGAAAAATGAACCGACGATGACGACGGGAACCTCTCCGAGGTACATGAATTCAAGGAACGCACTGAAGGGTCCACCATATACATCGCCGTCAAGTCCACCATCAACGTCAAAATCTCCATCGAGATCCAGATCGAGGTCAAACGCGTCCATCCCCAACACACCAACGATAACCATTAACCAATAACCGAGCACCAGCAACAACAATACAGTCGCCGGAAGGTTGGCAGTCAAAAAACATTCTTGCAGGAATTCAGTCATCGTTTCGCCGCTCCAATTTGTTACTGTTTGCGCACCGCAATCGCCAAAAAAACGGTTCGTCATCGTTTGATTTCTATCAAACTGCGTATCGCAAACGGTATTCTGCTGTCTTTCGCGGAAGGAAACCAGCAGGGTCCGGCGGAGCCTTATGGCTCGCCAATTTTGGGGGTAAACGCGGTTAAGGCTTAACCGTAGCTCAAGATTCGTGGGCTCGTTCTGCTTCTTTGTATCAGACCAAGTTCCCTTACAAATCGTTGGCCGTTATAACCGCCACATGTACAAATGATGGTAGGATCATCACATTTGTTCGTCTCTCGTTCACGCTGAGTTTTCCCCGGAACCCCAACACGTTTCCAGGGCTTACTTTCACCGGTATTCGCCAGAGCCGCGTGTTTATTGGGCAAATTCGTCGGGGAATTCGGAATGCGAGGTCGGAGGTCGAAAATGCGGAATACGAAATGTGGAGGTTTGGCGGAATCAGATTACCGTCGATGTTTCAATCTCAAAATCCCAGATTTCAAATTTTCAAATATTTAATTGAGAGCGAGATTTCAATTCACTCTCCCGCCACTAGCCTCTCGCCTCTCACCACTATAATCTTCGTAACGCTTCAATCGGGTCAAGCGTGGCGGCCCGGCGGGCTGGATACAAACCAAAAATCAAGCCGACGCTGAGTGCGACAAGAACAGCAACGATCGGTCCCCAAACCGTGACCACGGTTTCACGACCCGAAAGCAAAGTAATCAGCGGTGGTGCAATGAGCCCGACAGCCGCTCCAATCAAAGCCCCAGCGAGCGATAACACCGATGTCTCAACCAGGAATTGTAAAGTGATGTCGTTTTTGGTTGCGCCGAGAGCGCGTCGAATTCCAATTTCAGCGGTGCGTTCGCTCACGGTCGCCAACATGATATTCATGATTCCGATGCCGCCAACGAGCAGCGAGATGGCAGCAATCCCACCCAGCACAAAATTAAAGATTCGTTGTGTCGCTTTCGCTTGATTCAGAAGGTCAAGCGGAATCGTAATTTTGTAGTCTTCTTGAACGTGAGTCGTAGCAAGGAGGCCTTTGATGGCTTTCGCAGTTTTCTTCACATCGGAAGGATTTTTGACACGTACGGTAAGCTGACTGAGATCCAGCTTTTCCACCGTTACCGAGCTTTGCTTGAACCGCATCAGCACCGGGCCAATTCTTGACCGGTCGGTCGAAAGAGGAATGTAAACGTCTCGATTGTAGTCCTGAGCGGCAAGGCTTGAGCCTATTCCCGCGGATGACATCTTTTCTCGTGTCACTCCCACCACGCGAAACATGTACTGATTGGCAACTTGAACGGTCTGACCGAGTGGCGTGTCGAATCGAAACAGCTTTTGCGCGACTTCAGAACCCAATTCACAGACGTTTGCCTTCGATTCCAAATC
>CAMYNE010000378.1 GCA_947259675.1 uncultured Pirellulaceae bacterium | reverse complement strand
CCGATAAACAAAACGGCCAACGGCTCCCGGCTGTTCGGCATACACACGAAACTCTTTGTTAGCCAGTTCTGCATCTTCTGGGTGTATCACTTGCGAGGGATGCAGCTTCACCATCTCTTCAGGCTCATAACCAAGCACGCGTTTGATGGACGGACTGGTGTAAATTAACTCCCCCGTTGCCGCGAATAAATTGATCACGTCGTTACTGTTTTCGACGAGCGCGCGAAATCGAGCATCGCTAGCGCGTGTGCGTTCTTCGGCCATTTTCCGATCCGTAATGTCCGTCAAAAACGCAAACAGGAATTCTTGACCCTCGTATTCCAAAAGATTCGTCGTAATTTCAACGGGGATCAGCTTTCCTGTTTTATGTCGGATCTGAGTTTCGAAGGTCAACTTCCGCTCCCGTTTCATTTTCTGCCAATACTGTGGCCACACTTCAGGCGGATACGCTGGATCGATGTCGTGGACCGTCATTTTTAACAACTCGTCGCGTGTATAGCCAAATCCCTCCGTGGCCGCATCGTTGACGTAAAAGAATGTCGCATCACGGTTGATCCAAAAAATCGAAGTACTACACGAATTGACCGAGAATTTTGTCAAGCGCAATTGCTTCTCGGCGCGTTTCCGATCGCTAATGTCCCAAAATGTGCCCATCGAGCTGACAGGATTTCCCAATTCATTACGCAGCAGAGACGCACAGACAAACAACTCCAAAGGAGTACCATCGTTTTTTAACGCCGTAACTTCACCCGTCCAACTGCCGTTCTCGGTCATCGCCGCTTTGATCTCCTCGATCGAAGTGGGTTGCAACTCAACGTTCGAATCGGACTGTCCGACGATTTGTTGTTCCGATTCGAATTCAAACAAATCCAGAAATGCCTGGTTCGCGTAGGTGACACGAAATTGATCATCGCCAAAACAAGTCGGCATAACCGACCTGGCCACCGCCTCGTGGCGAATCAAAAGTTCACGTTGAGTCCGTCGGATTGCAGTGATATCCTGGACCACCATGCTGACGCCGATCACCGAGCCGTTGGCGTCCTTCAAAGGGTGATAGCTGGCAAGATAATTTAGATCTTCTCCCGGTTTTTGGGGATTCAGGCGATCTACGGCCAAATTCTGCACTGGTTCGCCTGAAGCGATCACGTCCTGATAGATAGGTTCGATCTGACCGGCGATGTCCGGCAACACTTCCCGCAGAGTTCTCCCGAGATGTTCATCGACCGTCAGACCGTTGATCGCTGCAAGTTCCTCGTTGATCCGGACAAAACGAAGATCGGTATCCAGCAGACCCAGGCCAACGGGTGCGGTTCGATATAACAACTCCAATTCAGAAAACTGTTCGGCAAGTCGTTCTTTACTCTCCATTAGCGATATCTCAGCCTGTTTACGATCTGTGATATCGCGCATGAAACAATAGTGGCCATCGCGTTCGCCGCGATCGTCAAAAGTCTTAACCAGCAGGAGTTGCTTGCAGAAAAACGTTCCGTCTTTGCGCCGCGCGCGACACTCAAACTCGGATCGACCCGACTTCCGCATGGAGTTGTAGCCCTCAACAGCGACCGGTTGATCCTCGGGAGGCACCGTTATTTTCCAAGACTTGCCGACAAGTTCTTCCGGCGAATATCCCAGCATCCGAGCGTACTGCGGTTTGACCATCACGAAACGCCCTTCGCGGTCGAGGCGCGAAATGCCCTGCATTGCATTTTCGACGGCGAGATCAAATTGCTGGATTTCCTCCTCAGCCCGTTTGCGTTCGCTGATATCGCTGACAATTGCGATATGCGTCGATGGTTCTTCACCCGGCTGCCACATGGGTGAAACAGTCAGCTCGATCCAGACAAACGTTCCATCAGAACGTTGCACACGTTTTTCGATCGAGAACTCGCGGATTTCTTCGGCGTGCAGCCGCTCGATCCAGGCGAGATTCATGGGCAGGTCTTCCGGTTGGGTCAGTTCCATCCAGGTTTTGCCGACCATCATTTCGGCCGGCAGACCAACTATTTCGGCACAGCGCTTGTTGACTTGTAGGATGACCCCAGTAACGGAATTTATTTGGGCAACTCCCACCGCGGCCTGCTCAAAGATGGTTCGGAGCCTTTCTTCGCTCTCACGCAGACTTTCTTGCGCATGCAACCGTTCTGTGATGTCCTGAGTGATTCCCATAATCCGCCGGACAACACCTTGACCGTCGGACAGTGGCACATTTGTTTGTCCTTGACGCGCCCGATCAAACAGCTCAGCAACTCGTGGCCTGTCGCGCACACACACCACGCTGAGATACTCAACACCGCGGATTTGTGACTCATCCGAAAGCCCCAACATTTTCAAACCGGCGGCATTCATCGACGACAGCGTGCCATCGATTTCAATCTCGTGAATACAGATCGGCGCGTTTTCAACCAGCCGTCGATACCGTTCTTCACCTTCGGCTTGATTCTGTCCGGCCTTGGATAACCGGTCCGTCACGGCACGTTGGACCTGGCTGATCAATTCGCCCGGCTCAACGCGCTTTTCGACATAGGCAAATGCACCCAGGTTAAGCGCGTCTTTCGCCAACTCAAATGATCCGTTTGCCGTATGGATGATGACACGAATTCCGGGGTAAGTTTGACGAAAGGTTCGGAGCAACTCGATCCCGTTGCCTTCCTCCAAGCTCAGATCCAAAATGGCTACTGCGAACGAATGAATTCTGGTTTGCTCGACCGCTTCATCAAATGTTGAGCAAGTGCAGACCTCAAATCCCTGGTCCACAAAGATTTCTCGGAGTTCTTGTAATTGGGTGCGTTCGTCGTCGACGATGAGCAGATTCTTTGAATAAACGCCCGGTGTGATCAAGCTTCGCTCCTTGTCGTTTGACAACGCTGAAGACTCGCTCATCCATCTTCAAAAAACTGACTCAAGAAGACGAAAATGCGGTTGTTTGGACTCGAGATTTGTTCCTGGTGATCAGCCTTGATGAGAATCTTGAACCGTGATTATATCGTTTTGATTGTTCTGGGTGAAAATAATTCCCTGTTTTTACTAGAGGGCGATTCAAAACCGGTTTTGAAAGGTTCGTAGTACCGCCTTTTTAGGCGGAAATGCTGGTTCCGGCTGAAGCCGGTACTACAAACCAGGTTTTGAAATGCGGTCTAGTCAGGAATCGCTCCTTTTGGTTCCTTCGTCGTTTCGGGGAGCAAGAAGTTGATCGATTGTGGCCTTCAGTTTTTGTTCCAAATCGTTGGTTGTACCGCCTTTCCGCTGAAGCAACATCAGTCAATCTTTCGTCCCCACAAATCGGCCCAATGAACTGAATTTATGCCAAAGGCTGGATGCATTCCGGGAATTCATTTGTCGCTTTGTTGACGACTCTGGAGACAGGAACGACTTTCATTTCTTCGCTTGCAAACGGCACCAAAGTTCGTTCAAGCGGTTCGCGATCCGAAAACTCAGGATCCAGCCAGAAGACATATTGCTCCGGATCCATGATCACCGGCATACGATCGTGAATCGGGGCCATTAGCTCGTTGGCATTCGTGGTGATCACAGTGCAAGTTTCGACCGCCTCTGCTTGACTGTCAGATTTGTCGGTCCAACTCTCCCACAACCCTGCCATGCAAAACGGCTGCTCATCGGCCAACGTGACGTAATAGGGCTGTTTGCCGTCCTGTTCTTTCTTCCATTCGTAAAACCCGTCGGCCAAGACGAGGCAACGTCTTTTCTTGAAGGCCGCTCTGAACGATGGCTTTTCGGCAACCGTCTCACCTCGAGCGTTAATCATGCGGGCTCCCATTTTCAGATCTTTCGCCCAAAACGGGACGAGGCCCCATCGCAACGAAACCACTTCGTTCTGTCCATCACGATTTCGCACACACAATATGTTTTGTGTCGGGGCGATGTTATAACGGGGCTTGATTTCGGGAATGGTCAGTTGGGCAAACATGGCCGCGAACTGTTCCGCAGGGGTCCTGAGCGTAAATCTTCCACACATCTTGCTCTCCAAATCCAAAAACAAACTTCACTTGAATCGTGATCGGCTTCTGAAATATTGTAACCATGAAAAGTGTTCTGTTTGTATGTAGCTGGAGATCCTTCAATTCGCGCCACTCAGTTCTGGATGACTCCTGCGGCACGCTTTGGTTTTACAAAACAACTTGAACCCTGTTGTGTTCGATAATGTCAGACTCAGATTTCAGACCGACCGCTTCGTTGGAAAATCTCAAAAAGAGAGCAGACATGATTCGCAACATCCGCGATTTCTTCGATTCGCGTGGATTTTTTCATGTGGAAACACCCATTCTTTCGCACGACACGGTGGTTGACCGCTACCTCGAACCGATTTCGCTAAAAAAATCCAAAGTAACCGTTGCCGATTCAGAGGAAGCGCGACTTTGGTTACAGACTTCACCCGAATTTGGAATGAAGCGACTGCTCGCCGACGGGGCAGATGCGATTTATCAGATTACGCGAGCCATTCGAGCTGAAGAAGCGGGCCAGCGACACAATCCGGAATTCACGATGCTCGAATGGTATCGCGTCGGCGAATCGATGCAGGAAGCGATCCAGTTTCTTGGTGGATTTGCTGAGTCGATCCTTGAGCGACCTAAATCTGAGAAGTTGACCTATCGAGAAGCCTTCCTGCGTTACGCGAACGTCGATCCGCTTACCGCGTCGCTCGACGACTTCAAAACCGTCGCACGGCAGAACCAAATCGAATTCGACACACGCAATACTGAGCGTTTCGATCGCGACGGTTGGTTAAATCTGATTCTGGGATGCATCGTTGAACCGCGACTCGGGAATGACAGCCCAGCGATTGTTTACGATTGGCCAGCGTCCCAAGCTGCATTGGCGATTATTCGCGAAGAGAAGGTTCCAGTCGCCGAGCGATTTGAACTATTTGTCGATGGTCTTGAATTGGCCAACGGATATCACGAGCTGGTCGATCCGGAAGAGCTGAAAAAGCGGAATCGTGCGACCAACGAACTGCGAGTTGCCGATGGCAAGCGGGCATTGCCCGAAACAAGTCGTCTCTTGGACGCGATGCGAAGCGGACTTCCAGCTTGTTCTGGAGTCGCGTTAGGAATCGACCGGCTCGTGATGCTGGCCTTGGGTGTCCAATCGATTGAAGAAGTGATCGCTTTCCCGATTGGGATTGCGTAGTTGGACCTGGTAGATTCTAGCGCGGCCGTTGGCCGCAAACAAAAAGGAGTTATGTCAAATTCAAAGACATGCGAGCCAATCGCGCGTACGACAGCTTGTAACGCGGGGGCTTCTGTGTGAAATGTGTGGGTTGTTGCAGCATTAGGTTGATGGTGAGACTCCCAACCGCGTAAACGCGGGGGCTTCGTGTGAAATGTGTGGGTTGTTGCAGCGTTAGGTTGATGGTGAGACTCCCAACCGCGTAAACGCGGGGGCTTCGTGTGAAATGTGTGGGTTGTTGCTCCGTTAGGTTGATGGTGAGACACCCAACCGCGTAAACGCGGGGGCTTCTGACTGGAGATCCGGGCTTCTAACTGGAGCCCAGGGCATCTGACTGGAGACCCCCGCGTTTACGCGGCCGGGAGCATCATCTTCAACCTAAACAACTGGCCAACAAACACCCGACCACCATACGGAGACCCCCGCGTTCACGCGGCCGGGAGCCTCATCTTCGCCCTGGCGCAACACAAGGCCGCAATCAAAAAGGAGTTATGTCAAATTCAAAGACATGCGAGCGAACCGCGCAGAAGTTTTGGTGCAGATTCTATCCACTGGAATGAAAAACCTCTCGGTCGGCCCCACTTGGCCTCGTTCAGTGACAGCGGTTCGACAACTAACCAATAAAAAAGGCCGGGGGAAACCCGGCCTTTATTGTTCACAAATTCCAAATAGCAATTACTTCTTGCCTTCTTCAGCGTCAATGATTTGACCCGAATTCAATGGCTTGTTCTTGTTCAACTTAGCCAATTCCTCGGCTCGTTTCTCTGCTTCCTGAACGACTTGGTGGGCAAACACCAACTCGCTGCGTGAGAAGTAACGCTCGTAGTAACCATCCATTCGCTCAATCCGGTTAAGGTTCAGCAGGAACTCCCACGAAAGGTTGTCTGTTTGATTCCAAGCGGAAGCTTGCGCGACATTCTGTGTGATTTCGCCATCAGCCATCATTTGAATGATCTGGAGAACTTCTGGATCTGTCGTCATTTCTTCGATTGGGCGAACGACGTATTCCATTCGCGGGCGAGGAGTTGCTTTACCATGCTCCAGACAAACGGTATTGATATTCAATTTGCCAACGCGTCCTGGAGGTATATTAAAGATTCCACCGCCACCGCCACGACCACCACCGCCGCCGCCGAAGCCACCGCCGCCGCCACCGCGACCGCCGCCGCCGCCAACGCCTTGGTTACCACCGCCGCCGCCACCAAGACCGCCGCCGCCGCCGCCACCGAAACCACCGCCACCGCCGCCAAAGCCGCCACCGCCGCCAAGTCCCTGACGAAGAACTGGCACACCTGCAAACGCTGGCGGAATCTGGATGGCCAACGGACGATCCGAATTATTCGTAAACATCAGATTGGCCTCGGCCGAACTCTTGGTTTTGATGACAACATCAATGTCACCGGCTTCCATCGCTGCAAACATCTGGACTGACTCAAAACCTTCAACAGGTGTTTGAGTCTTGTGGATACTGTTGAGCCGTTTCTCTGTGGCTCGGTCCACTTTCTGTGCGTCGACTTTCTTTTCGACGTCATTGCCTTCGACCTTGTCGTCGGCAAACGAATTTGCACTCAACATTGCCACCGTCAGCAATGCGAACGTAAACTTAAGACCGCGATTCATAGTTGATGTTCTCATCAAAGAACTCCTGGTTTATAACAACCGATGGTCTTGCCCTCCATCAGTTTGACACCGTCTTCTCATTTCGACGAAGCAACACCGCCTTCCCCGGGTGAGCGTACCCAAAAGTGAATCCGTCGATACTTCTAAGGATAGTCGCAATCTGCGAATGGTCCAAGTAAAAATTGGGTTTTCACCTTCGTCAGGACCCTAAAAAGAGGCACTCGCACTGGCCAAAACCGCCAGCAAATCGTGCCTGCCGTCTCAAAATTGATTGGGAATCGGTTATTTCCATAGGCACTGGACTGTTATCGGACGATTGGGCCAGCGGCCGCAAACCCGCACAATTCTCATCTGCTTGATCAGAATGTTCTGGCTGGGACCATTGGCAACGCTGAATGTTTCACTCACAAACTCGCAGCCTAACAGCCACTAGTGCGTGTCGCACGGACGTATAGCGGTCGTGGCGCTCTGATTGCCGGGCGAAACCGACGAAATGACGCCAAACTTAATCCAAACGCGCTCTGGGGAGAGTTAAAACCGGTGCCACCCAAATGACCCGATTCAACGTACTCTTTAGCATCATCCCATGCGTTTGGTTGAGACCAGTCCGCGTGCTTACGCATCCGTGCAGTTTTGAACGCGGATTTTCGCAGTTGTCGGCTCGGCAGGAGCCACGCCCTCCCGCACGAGAAAATCTTACCGTCGTCCTTGAGAGCTTGACTGGCCGCGAACTGAAATACATCGCAAGCCCGGCCAACTTCTAATCTGTGGTAATCGGTTGACCGCAAATGTATGACGGATGTTGATGAACTTTTAGAGGCGCGACGCTCATGTTTTTTCCAGAACTGTTTCCGATGAATGAAAGTTGATTTTTTAGTTTCCAGCGTTATCAAATGCAAATTTTGGGAGGGCGCGGCTCCTGCCGAGCCGTGAACAATTCTTCAATGTCTTATTTCATTAACCATTCAGCGGGCGGCTTGGAATCAAGGTCAACCGAAATCGTGACCAGACAACGAATGCGCGGCTCGACAGGAACCTCGCCCTCCCGTCAAAGCTAACTGCCGGATCTGCAAGACAATCGGTTTGAGATTGAGCAGATTGGCCAACGTTTCAAGGCGAAGGCCTCTTTGAAAGCGCCGTTGTGCCTTGTCAATTAATTGGAGGCATCCGGGAACTGGAAGCTGGATTCGAGAGAATTCAGTCGGATCCCACCGGCGATCTGAAATCTCGCGACTCAAGCTACAACAACTTTCCAGGCTACAGGTCTACTTTTTTTCTGCCATAATGGATTTTGTTCGTCCGGTTCTAGCCCGTTTTGGATCAAGGAGTTATGGAATTGAGTTTGCGCAAAAAAGGACAAGACGGTGGGCCGGATTCTGCCCAAAACAATGCGTCTTTCGAGGTCCTCGTGGCGCGTGCGCGAACTGGAGACGAGGATGCGGCCGGGGTTTTGATTGAAAAATATCGCAACTATTTGTTGTTCCTCGCCAACGAGGATGTCGATCAAGACCTGCGCGCGAAAATCGGTGCGTCGGACGCCGTTCAGGAATCAATGATGCATGCACAAATGAAATTGCAACAATTCGCCGGCAACTCCGAGTTGGAATTCAAGGCTTGGTTGCGGAGCATTTTGGCCAACGATATTCGCAAAAACCGGCGAAAGTACCTCGCCCAAAAACGAGATGCAAAACGCGAAGTCAACATCCAGGAGCAATCGGCCGTTGGTCGCGGCCTGTTTGACGAACATCTTACGCCCAGTAGCGGTGCCATCCGGCAAGAGAAGGAAAAGGCCATTAAGGCCGCCACAAGCAGGCTGACCATTGACCAGCAACAAGTCATTCAACTTCGCAATTTCGAAGAACTCAGTTTCGAGGAGATTGGAAGTAAGATGGATCGCAGCGCCGACGCAGCTCGAAAACTTTGGGCTCGCGCGATCGAGGCACTGAAACTCAGTCTCAAATCAGTCTCGCCAGACCTGATCGAGGGTCAGCCTGAAAGCGAGGGAAGCCATGAGTGATCGAGCCGCAAAAAAACGCGACGCCGACGATGAATTCGCCAGGGATCTTGAACGTAAGCACGAACAGCTTATCGGTGGCGGTAGCCCACTCGCGCCATCCGAAGAACGGCAAGCTTCACCGGATGACGAACGCGTAAAATCGGCAATGCTGGTGCTGGAATTGTTAGAAGAACTTAAGACCGACTGCGGCACCGCCGAAGACGCTGTTGCCGAGACCGTCGCCGACCCATCAACTAAAGCAAGTCTCGGCGCACGCACAGAGAAAAGCCGTCAGACGCAAGT
>CAMYNE010000377.1 GCA_947259675.1 uncultured Pirellulaceae bacterium | reverse complement strand
ATCTTCCCACCGCAATCGGCGAGCTGACCGACAAAGATCGCTAAGGAATGGTGAGAAATAACTTGATTAAAGTCGACAACTATCACAAAGTTTTCAAGGAGACAGTGGCGGTTTCTGGATTGTCTTTTGAAGTGCCTCCCGGTGCGGTGTTGGGAATGGTCGGGCCCAATGGCGCTGGAAAAACAACAACATTGCGGGCGATCGCCGGCATTATTCAGCCCACGCGAGGCAGTTTGTCCATTGCCGGTTACGACGTGATCGGTCAGCCGAAACAGGCGAAGCTGAAGCTGGCTTATATTCCCGATGAACCTCGACTGTTTGAAGCGTTGACGGTTTGGGAGCATCTCCAATTTGCGGCGGCCGCTTATCAGGTGGAAAATTTTGTGCCCATCGCTGATCGGTTACTTGATCAGTTTGAGCTCACCGAAAGGAAAACTTCGGCCGCGCAGGAACTGTCTCGCGGAATGCGACAAAAAGTTGCAATTTGTTGTGCCTATTTGCATAACCCTTCTGCGATTCTGTTTGACGAACCCCATACCGGGCTCGACCCGCACGCAATCCGCACCATGAAAAAGACCGTGCAACGACGGGCTGAAGCCGGTGCCGCCGTGATTATCAGCTCTCATTTGTTATCGTTGATCGAAGATATCTGCTCGCACCTGCTGATCTTAATCAAAGGGCAAGCTGCGTTTTTCGGAACACTTGATGAAGTGCGAGCCGAATATCCGGAACTGGACGATGAATCGTCTCTCGAGGAGATATTCTTTCGAGCCACCTTGGGAGAGGCGCCGCCGTCTGCCAATTCTGCGGAACCGAGGGATCAAATCAATCGCTAACGGTCAGTAATTATGAGAGCGTTGTTGTTGCTTTATCGGCTGAATATCAAAGCGCAAGTGCGGCGTCTGTGGAGCGGAATGAAGACCGTCAAAGGAGCGTTCCTGACGCTCATGATGTTGTTCTTAATGTCGATGATTATCATCCCCAATCTCGTCGTGCACATCGCATTAGACAAACCGCCAAGTATTGACAAGAGCACTTTTATTCCGTTTGGGCTGTTTGTCTATTTCCTGGTTAGCTTGCTCACGTCGATCGGAGACCAGGCGATCTACTTTACGCCAAGTGAAGTTGACAATCTCTTCTGCGCGCCATTCACTCGTCGTCAGTTACTGGGTTACAAAATTATTGCCTGGGTTGCAGCGGCATTTTTGATGGGTTTGATTTTTACAGGTGCATTTGCTCAGCATTTACACAGTCTGATATTTGGTTTTGTGGGGATTTCACTGACGTTTCTGTTTCTCACTTTAGCTTCGATGTTGGTCACGTTGGTGCGTCAAATATTATCGGAAAAACTGTTTTCAGTCGGCAGGCAAGTGGTTGCCTTGATTTGCCTGGGCGCATTTGCGATCGCCATGTCGCAGGCGATCACACAGATTGAATTTGAAAATCTCAAGGATTTTACGGTTTGGCTGCAGCAAATTTCCGGCTCGACGATGGGGCAAATTGTCCTCATGCCGTTCAGGATTTTCTCGGACGCGATTTTTGCAAAAGATCTTTTAAGCTTTTTGCGGTGGGTTGCGTTGGCCACCATGATGAACGTCGGACTGGTCATTGTAATTTTGATGCTTGACGCGAATTACCTGGAAACCGCCGCAAATGTGAGTCGCAAAATTTTTGAAAAAAAAGAACGCATGAAAACGGGGAAGGTCAAGATTTCAGCGAAGTCGACTCGCTGGAAACTGAAGATGTTTCCTTACTATGGTGGATTCGGCCCCATGGCCTGGCGACAGCTGGTTTCCGTGATCCGTCCAAGTAAATCAGTCTTTATCGTCGCCGCGGTAATCAGCATTTGTGCGTCGATTCCGGTGCTGATGGATATCAAGAGCGAATTGATCGAGACTCCTGCAGTCGTAGCCGTTGCTTTTGGTGCGATGGCTTACTTGACAGCCATCTTTTCTCTGAGCCTTCCCTATGGATTCCGGGCAGATATTGATCACATTGAAGTCTTCAAGTCGTTACCGGTACGACCGTTTGCGATCGCAGCAGGCGAAATTGTCGGCTCGGTTGCATTGTTCGCCAGCATTCATCTTTTCATGAGCATTGTGGGGCTGATCGCCACTCGTAATTTCTTCTTGTGGTGGGTAGCGGGAATGATTTTCATTCTCCCCTTCAATGTTCTTGTTTGTTCATTGTGCAATACTCTGTTTCTGTTATTTCCGATGCGTAACTTCGCCGGCTCAAAAGACATTCAAACTCTCAGCCTGGGGTTTGTGTTCATGCTCTTTCAGGCAATCGTTTTCCTGGGAGTTGCTTTCGTTTGTGTGGTCCCTGCCTTGTTGGTTTACTGGTTGTCTTCGAATCAGTTTCTTACCTGGTCGACGGCATGGGTGTTGTTGGTTATTTCTGCGACGGTCAGCGTTTATTTTACCGGGCGAACCTACGAGAATTTTGATGTCACCAGGATTCCGGCTTAGATTCGCGGTTTGGCATACGGAAGACGACACGAAGAACTCTGCCGATTTCTCGACAAAACTAGAGAGCACGTTAATGGTCAGAGTTAAGAAATGAAAACGGTCGCCAGGTTATCCGCCCGATATTTCTCGGGCGTTGTGATGTTGGTTAGCGTTGCGGCAGGGCTGTTTTGGCTAGCCGGAAGATGGAATTGGGTGCAAGGTTGGGCTTTCCTGATCTTCTTTGCGCTTTTCGTAAACAGCCTGGCGATTTGGTTAGCTAAAACAAATCCTGATCTTTACGCCGAGCGTCGTCGACCGGCCGAAAATGTTGAGCCTTGGGATAAGTGGGTTGTCAGATGCCACAGCCTGTTTCTGTTGGCGATGATTGGTGTGGCGGCTTTGGACTCCGGCCGGTTTGGCTGGTCAGAGGTTCCGCTCGTTGTGCAACTTGTGGGGTGGGTTGGTCTGTTTTTGGCAGGTGCGATAATTTGGCACGTGATGGCAATCAACAACTTTCTGTCGTCCTGGGCACGCATCCAGGAAGACCGCGATCAGGTTGTCGTCACACAAGGTGCGTATCGATGGGTTCGGCATCCCATGTACCTTGCCGTCATCGGTTCAGCTGTTTGCGTTCCCTTGGCGCTCGCTTCGTATTGGGCGTTGATCCCCGGCCTGTTGGTTACCGTTGTAATAATTTATCGGACAGCCCGTGAAGACCGGATGCTGATCGATAAATTGTCCGGCTACGCCGAGTACAAAGAAACAACTCGTTACCGGTTGATCCCCGGCATCTGGTAAGATGTGTCTGCATACGGTCATCACACTTGTACGAGAGAATTGCGGGTTAGAGCGCGTTTGGTTTAAGTTTAGCGACTTTTCGTCGGTTTCGCCCGGCAATCAGAGCGCTACGACCGCTATACGTCCGTGCGACACGCACTAGAGCATTTTCAAAGCTATTGTTCAGTGGCTGGGGCATCCTGCGGCTGGAAGCCACAGCCACGCTTGCGAATACCAATTCTGAAAGTGCACTAGCCGTCGATTCGAGCAATCGCCATTTGAATCATCTCGTCATGGTCGAAGGCGAGGTCGGGAAGTTCAAGCAGCGGAAACCATTTCGCTTTTTTTGCATCGTCCGCGGCGATTGGTTGTTGATTCGAAGGCACCTCTGCGAAGAAAGCAATCGAAATGACTCGTCCGCGAGGATCCCGATTAACATTCGAAAACGCGTGTAGTTGTTCCACTCGATCAGCCCGTAGTCCAGTTTCCTCCTGTAACTCCCGTTTCGCCGCCGTTTCAACCGTTTCATTCATGTTCATGAATCCGCCAGGTAAGGCCCAGCAGTTGGCGAAGGGTTCTTTTTTTCGCTGAATCAGGAGCACATGGCGTTTGGATGTGAATTCTCGAAACACGAC
>CAMYNE010000376.1 GCA_947259675.1 uncultured Pirellulaceae bacterium | reverse complement strand
GGAAGATCCGGTGGAGTACCAACTGGCCGGCATCAACCAGATTCAAGTTCATCCTAAAATCGGTTTTACATTCTCGCATTCGCTGCGCAGTATTTTGCGTCACGATCCGGATGTTGTGCTCGTCGGTGAAATCCGCGATATGGAAACTGCGGAAAACGCGATTCAGGCTTCCCTCACCGGTCACCTTGTTTTTAGCACTTTGCACACGAATGACGCTTCTGGAGCATTCACTCGAATGGTAGACATGGGCGTCGAGCCGTTTCTGGTCGCCAGTACGGTTGAAGCAATCATGGCCCAACGACTTGTGCGACGGTTGTGTCCCGATTGCCGAGAAGCCTACTTGCCGAAAAAAGACGAACTTCCCAAAGATTTTCCCTGGGAGGAATTGGCTGGTCAGGAGATTTATCACCCGGTTGGTTGCCGCAGTTGCCGCAATCTTGGCTACAGCGGCCGGATGGGTGTTTACGAATTACTGGTGACGACGGACCCCATTCGCGAATTGGCTCAGAATCGAGCCAGCACCTGGGAACTCAAGCAAGCCGCGCTCAAGCAGGGCATGAAAACGCTCCGCGATGACGGGTGGAGAAAAGTCATTTTGGGCCATACGACGATTGACGAAGTCGTACGGATCACAAAAAGCGATCGACGATAACGAGGGATTGAGAAGAGCAAACGAACCATGCCAACATTTGAATACGTAGCCCGTGAGATGTCCGGAGAAAAAGTCACCGGAAGTCTGTCCGCGAATACCGAACGAGACGTGCTCAATACGTTGACGGCAAAATCTTTGTTTCCAATTTCGGTTTCATCAGCCGAACGAAAACAGATTAGGTTCGGAGGTCGACGGGTGGGCGGCTCTAAAATCTCAAGCTTTTACGAACAGCTTGCATCGTTGATCCAAAACGGCGTTCCGCTGCTTCGCTCGTTAAACATCTTGAGAGACCAGTCGAGCATTCCAGCGTTAAAGAAGGCTCTGGACGACGTTATCACCCGAATCGAAGATGGGGATACGCTCTCGGAAGGGTTCGCACGGCACCCCAAGATCTTCAACGAGATGGCGGTTAACATGTCACGAGCCGGTGCGGAAGGCGGATTCCTTGAAGAGGCCCTCGACCGCGTCGCGACATTTACCGAACAACAATCCGAACTCAAACAGCGTACGATGGGCGCCCTGATTTACCCCGCGGTGCTCGCCACGATTGGTTCGATCATCGTCGTCGTCCTGTTGGTGTTTTTTGTGCCGGAATTCGGTTCATTATTCGACCAATTGCGTGCCAAGGGCGAACTTCCCAAAGCTACCGATATGCTATTGGCGTTTAGCGGTATGTTAAGGAGTTATTGGCTTTATATTCTGCTGTTTTTGGCGATACTTTTTGCCGTTGCCAAGGTTCAATTAGCATCGGACAAAGGCAAGTGGTTTGCCGACGCCATGAGGCTTAAACTTCCGCTTCTAGGCATAATTTTTAGAAACTTGGCCGTTGCCCGTTTTTGCCGTGTTCTGGGAACTCTGCTCAAAAATGGAGTGCCGATTTTGAAAGCATTGGAGATCAGCCGTGAAGCCGCTGGGAATCGGGTGCTTTCAAAGGCGATTGAGGAAGCTTCCGAAAATATCACTTCCGGTGAATCACTTTCGGAGCCGCTGAGCGCTTCCGGACATTTTCCCAGAAACATCACGGAGATGATCAATGTGGCGGAAGAGTCCAACACGTTGGATACCGTCTTGATCAATGCTGCTGAGGGGCTGGAAAAACAGACATTACGGCGATTAGATTTGATGGTTAAACTCGTGGAACCGTTGATGTTGTTGGTGATGGCGGCAATCGTTTTGTTCGTGGTCGTCGCATTGCTGATGCCAGTGATCAAAATGGGACAGGTCATGGGGTGATCCCCAGCCTCGAATAAAAATAAACAATTTTGCGGAGATATTGAAAATGTTCAAACAATCAAAAAGAAAAAGACGTAAGGGTTTTACGTTGCTCGAATTACTCCTCGTCATGGCGATTCTGGTTGTGCTGGCGTCGTTGGCTGGGTTTTCAGTCATGAGTATGCAGGCCAATGCATATTCACAAGCCGCTTACATTCAGATTCAAAACCTTGAAGACCAGTGCAAGGCGTACAAGCTTCACGTCGGAAATTATCCAAACACGCTGGACGATCTACACCTCATGCCGAGCGGCCTGACAAAGCTCCGATGGGGTGGTCCGTATCTGGAAGATCCTGTTCCGATGGATCCTTGGAACCGTGAATATCAGTACACGCCTGATGAACAAAATGAACGCGTGACCATCATGTCCTTTGGCAAAGACGGTACGGCGGGAACGGATGACGATATTCCACAGATCGAGTAAAGCGATGATTTTGAACGAGCAAAACTCGGAAATTGCTTTGGCGAAAACAGACCGTAACGCAACACAGCGTTGCGGTTTTTCGCTAATGGAGTTGATCTTCGCTATGGCGATTTTACTGATCGTTGCCGCACTTTCGATCCCGACCATTCAAAGAAGCTTTTCTCGTCAAGCACTAGTTAAAGGCGCTGGGCTCTTGCGAGCTTCGATGGGCAAGGCTCGGGTGAAAGCGATTAAGTCGGGCGAGATTCATGCCGTCTATTATATGCCGGGAGAATCCTGGCACGGCGTCGCACCGTTTTCCAATGCCGAGCAACAAATGAGCATCGCTTCACGACGCGCTAAAAAATCCCGAACCCGAACCTCGGCTGAAAACTTTGCCAAGGACCTTTTGCCGCGCGGCGTCATATTCGCCCAAGGCGACGCAATCGTCGATGCTCGCGCCGCGCAAGCGGTTGCCGACGAGGGTCCAGGCGGATTAGGAAACGTCAAAATGATCTTGTTTTATCCTGACGGCACATCGCAGGATGCTCAAGTGATCATCGAGAATGACAAGCAGGAATTAATGCAAGTCAATTTGCGTGGACTCACGGGAACGGCAACTTCGACCAAGATCAAAGAGCGGTAATTGGGATAGTCATGCATCATCCACTCTGCAAACAACGGACTCTTGCTAAACGTGAAGGACTTTCGCTGCTGGAGGTCCTGCTCGCGATCGCCATCCTCGGTGGAGCGTTGGCGGTCATCGGGCAACTCGTCGGTTTGGGATACCATCACGCATTGCAAGCCAGATTGCGCAGTGACGGCAACGTTTATTGCGATACGAAAATGGCTGAGGTCGCCGCTGGCGTTTTGCCATTGGAAGCCGTCTCGCAACAAACACTCGACGAGAATCCAGATTGGGTTTATTCGGTTTCAATTGAAGCATCGGACCAACCAGGATTGCTCGTGGTGACAGTCACTGCCCACCCATCCCAGCAGAGGACCCGGATGCCCATCATCATTACCGCGACTCGCTTCATGCCTGATCCAGATTATGAACCGGAGGAGGAGGAAGAATGATGTCGCCACGTCAAAAGGGAATTGAAAAGTCCGGTTTTACTCTGCTTGAAGTTTTGATCGCACTTGCTTTGTCGGTGATCGTCATCGGGGCGATTGCGATTGCGATTCGACTGCACCTTGTTACGCTTAACCGGCAACAGGAAAATATCGAATCTCAACAAGTCGCCCGCAGCGTGATTATGATGATCACCAACGACGTTCGGGCCGCCATCCAATATCGCGCACAGGACTTTTCAGCTCTGGAAAATCTTGTTCTTTCGGAACAGATGATTGCCGGGATTGGTCTTGCGATGCAAGATGACGCGAATCCAGACAACGACGACGCCGGAATGGACGCAGCTGGCGGTCTTGCCGGAGAAGGCGGCGACGATGCTGGAGGGCAGGGCACAGGTGACGCCGGTGGACAAGGAGCCGGTGGTGCTGGAGTACAAGGAGCAGGTGGTGCTGGAGCACAGG
>CAMYNE010000375.1 GCA_947259675.1 uncultured Pirellulaceae bacterium | reverse complement strand
GAGTGAAGAGTGAAGAGTGAAGAGTGGGGCGCGCGGTGTCGCATTGGCTCTCCGTTCGTGTCTCGGTCAGTGAACGTTGATTTCAAATTTCAAATTTTTAGATGTCTTGTAATTCAATCTCACCGATTTGAATTTCAGCATGAAACAAGTTCCGCATTCCGCACTCCGCATTCCGCATTTAAACACCCGTCCCGTTCGGCTGCGGGCGCGAAGAGACCTTGTAGTCAGTCAGAGCATTTTTCAGGGTGAAATCAGTTGGGTCGTCAAAGACCCGATTGGGATGAAGTATTTTCGCTTGCGTGAGCCAGAGTATCGCGCGTTGCAAATGCTCGACGGGACCCACAGTTATCGGCAAATCAAACGACGCCTGGAAACGGACTTCCCCGAGCAAAGAATCCGGATCACGGATGTTCAACAACTGGTTAACTCATTCCACAAAAACGGTCTGTTGATTACCGACGCGACAGGACAAGCGGCGCCCCTGAGAAAACGGCGGAACAAAGAGATCAAACAAAAAGCGGTGGGGCTGATGTCCAGCATCATCGCACTCCGATTTCCGGGGATTGATCCAGAGCGATTTCTCAGTTGGCTTTATCCGAAAACGAGATGGTTCTTTTCTTCGATTTGCACGTGCATTAACGTCGCAATTATCACAGCCGCTTTGATGTTGGTGTTGTCAAACTTCGATGAGTTTGTTCGGCGGATGCCTGAATTTCGCCAGTTTTTCGGATTGAATAACCTGCTGTTCATGGCGGCGATCCTGATCGTGACGAAGTCGATTCACGAACTGGGTCATGGATTAATGTGCAAACATTTTGGAGGTGAGTGCCATGAAATTGGGTTCATGTTGCTCGTTCTCACACCGGCAATGTATTGCAATACTTCTGATTCATGGGTGCTGCCCAACAAGTGGCATCGCATCGCGATTGGTGCAGCTGGGATGTACGTCGAAATTGTAATCGCCGCCGTTTGCACTTTTGTCTGGTGGAACACCCAGCCCGGTGCGGTGCATTATTTGTGCTTGAACATCATGTTTCTCAGCAGTGTCAGCACGATTCTGTTCAATGCGAACCCGCTCCTGAGGTACGACGGTTATTACATGTTATCGGACTATCTTGAGATTCCAAATCTGTCCCAAAAATCGAAAATGGCGATGCTGAGTAAACTCCGCGTCTGGTGTTTAGGCATGAAGCCGATCAGTGCGAGAATGTTGCCTAAGCGCAGACAAACTGCTTTCGCCCTCTACAGTGTCACCTCGTTTCTCTATCGCTGGTTTGTGGTGTTGATGATCTTCTGGTTTTTGACAGAGATCTTTGAGCCTTACGGTTTGGAAGTCATCGGTCACATCGTGGTCATCATTTCGCTGATGGGAATGGTGGTGATTCCGTTGGGCAAGTTAGTCAAGTTTTTTTGGTACCCAGGAAGGTTTAGAGAAGTGAAGAAAATTCGCACGATGTTGACTGGCGTTTTGGTGTTAGCGGGTCTGGGAGCGTTTTGTTTGTTGCCGTTGCCGCATTCGGTCTTGGTCAGTTTCGTGGTGCAACCGGATCAGGCTCAAAACGTTTATGTGAACCAGCCCGGTACGCTTAAGGAACTCAAAGTCCGTCCCGGCGAGAAGGTCGCGGCGGGCCAGGTTTTGGCGATTCTGAAAAATGAAGATTTAGAGATCAGCTTATTAACCCTGGAAGGTGAATTGGCGAGGAAGCAGGCCGACCTCATTGCTTTTCAACTCAGCCAAAACGAATTTCTCGATGCGGCCCGTAAGATCGGTGAAACCCAGGCCGAGATCACCAAGCTGGAACGCCAAATCAAGCTCAGCAAAAAGCAACTTGCCAGTTTAACGCTGGTTGCCGACCGCAATGGCCAAATCCTCGCTCCACCGAATCAACCAGCCACTGACGATCAAAACCTGAGGCTTGCCAATTGGTCGGGGACACCGCTTGACTCAGAAAATCAGTCGGCCTTTATGCCGCGCGAAACCATGTTCTGTTTGGTCGGTGATCCGTCCAAAATGAAAGCAGTCATGGTCGTCGATCAAAGTGACGTTAAGTTCTTGCGGCCGGGACAATCCGTGGAGTTGATTTTAAGTCAATACCGCGATCAGCGAATCCAGGGCGAAGTCAAAGATGTTTCGCGCGACGAATTAACGAATTTGCCGCGCGAGTTGTCGAAAACAAATGGAGGGCCCGTCGCTGCGACGCCGCTGCCTGACGGTACGGAAAGACCGTTGTTAAAGTCTTACGAAGCAATCGTGTCGCTGGAGCACGTGACCGATCCAATCCTCTTTGCCGGCATGCATGGCACCGCTAAAATCCGCGTCGGAGAAGCTACGCCGGCCTCGCGGGTATGGCGGCAGATTCAAACAACACTCAATTTCCGATAAGGTGTCCGGGAATTCAACGTTGAAAAAGCCGAACAATGTGAGCGGCAAGGCGCTAGCCGCCGGTATCGCATCCACTGAGCACCGGTGGCTTACAATTCCCGGACGGCCTCAGCTAATTGCCATACAAACAAACAAACGGCCGAATTTGCAACTTCCCTCTTCATTTAGCAGATGAACAGACTTTTTAAATGAGACTATTCGAAGGTACTGAATTTGATCGACCGCCCTCATGTGATCGGTGCGGCGACTTGGAACAGGACTGTCAGTGCCCTCCCCTGCCGCCTGAGAGAATTCCACCTGAAAAACAAATCCTCAGAATTCAGGCGGAGAAAAGAAAGAAAGGCAAAATCGTAACGGTGATTCGGGACGCCGATGAACTCGACCTTTCCGATTTGAAGGTCAAACTGAAGAATGCTTGTGGCGCTGGCGGCACAATCAAAGATGCGACAATCGAAATCCAAGGTGACCATGTTGAGCGAATTCGTCGACTACTTGAAGAAGTTGGCTATCGCGTGAAGTAGAGCGATCCAAACTCGACGCTAAAGCTTCCACGCGAGCTATTTGGCGAACAACTTCAATATGCCCCTCAATCCGGGTTTGAATTTGAGATCGGAATTGTCGATTTCAACCCACACCAGGAACTCGGCATTGACGGGGCTAATCTCGGAACTGACAAAAACAACTTTTCCGTCGGCAACTATCGTGTTTTTTCCAATCTGCATTTCAAAGCGGGCACGTTGACCGGGTTCCAGAACGAAAGCATATTCCTGTCCAGCCAGTGCCTCGACACGAAGTCGTTTTGGGTCGATGATTCGCGCGATCGGCTGTCCCGATGCAACCCACTCGCCTTTTTGGGCAAAGACTTCAGCGACGACACCGCTGATCGGAGACGTTATCTCACGGTTTTCTAACCGAAGTGCGGCAACCTTGAGTTGTTCCTCTTTCAAGCGAAGCGTCAGCTGATTAACTTGCTTTGCGTGTAGAGCCTGATCGCCCGAAAGAATCGAGCGCTGAAGCTCAAGCCGCAATCTGTCCAACTCGGTCTCCGAGATGGATTTCGCATATTGGTCAACGGCATTTTGAGATCGAGTGAGAACTTTGTCGTTCACCTGCGCCGATTTCTCGGCGTATTTTAAGTCGATATCGTTTTCGCTTTCTGTTGCGGCAATCTCTACTTCAACTTTGGCCGCCTCCAGTTCAGATTTATGAAGCGCATCGTCGAGTCGCAAGATAAGCTGTTCTTTTGTCACCAAGTCGCCTTCTTGAATCAAGACTTCGCTTACAATTCCAGGGTCGCGAGCCGAAACTTTGACGTTATCGATCAAAGTCAGTATCGCATCAGTGACTTCTACAACCATGGATTCATTTGATTGCGAGTCAGCTTTGCCAATGACGTCATCTTGCCGGGGTGTTGAAGGATAAGCGTTGAGAGGATTGACGGCCGTCGTGGTTACCAGGCAAGCCGCAGCGAAGCTCAGCAG
>CAMYNE010000374.1 GCA_947259675.1 uncultured Pirellulaceae bacterium | reverse complement strand
GGTGAATTTCCTGAGCTCGATGCAGCAGAAACCGGGAATCAACAGCGACGATGTATTGTTGGCGGTAACAACGTTTACATTTGACATTTCGGTCCTGGAACTGTTTCTGCCGCTGACTGTGGGAGCCAAGGTGGTTGTAGTTTGCCCAGGAATCGCGGCTGATGGTGTTCAGTTGGCCAATGCGATCGACGACTCCAAAGCAACCATCATGCAAGCCACGCCGACGACCTGGCGACTGTTAGTTGAAGCGGGTTGGAAGGGTGATCAACGACTGAAAATTCTCTGTGGCGGCGAGGCATTTCCTCCTGATCTTGCCGAACAATTGTTGTGCCGCTGTGCCAGCCTGTGGAATATGTACGGACCAACCGAAACAACGATTTGGTCGGCCATCGACCGTGTCCGAGAAAGATCGGATCCGATGCCGATCGGCCGTCCGATCGCGAACACGCAGATTTATATACTCGATCGCCGCATGCAACCTGTTCCATATGGCGTCACGGGCAATCTTTACATCGGCGGCGAAGGACTTGCCCGGGGTTATCTGAATCAACCCGAATTGACTGCCGAGAAGTTCGTTGACGATCCGTTTCGCCGTAACGATCAGGCGAAGTTGTACAAGACGGGAGACCTGGCGCGCTTCCGCGCCGACGGCAAGATTGAATTTCTCGGTCGCGAAGATTTTCAGGTCAAAGTCCGCGGATTCCGGATCGAACTCGGCGAAATTGAAGCACGGCTGAGCGATCATCCCGCGATTCGCCAAGCAGTTGTAATGGCTCGCGAATTCCGTTCTCAAATTGACGAAAAACAATTGGTCGCATATTTCACTCATCTTGACGTTCCAAACACAAGCGACTTGCGGGATTTCCTGAAGCAAGAGTTGCCCGATTACATGTTGCCGTCCATGTTTGTTCCTTTGGACGAACTCCCGCTTAATCCTGCCGGCAAGGTTGATCGCCAGGCGTTGCCCGCGCCAGACTCCGCAAGACCGGATCTGCGTGCTTCCTTCGTCAGACCGCGGAATGATGTGGAAGAAAAACTGGCTGAGATTTGGGCCAGAGTGCTCGGACTGGATGAGGTCGGCATTGAGGACAATTTTTTTGACCTCGGCGGAGCATCGATGCAGAGTCTTGAAATCTCCACGCTCGCATGCGAAGTCGGAATTGAGATTCTGCCTGCCTCGCTGTTCAAACATCCAACCATTGCAGAACTCTCTGCGAGTGGATTGTCCTGTACCAACGAAGTTAACTGCTACGAATCAGACCTCGCCGTGGAGAAAACAGTTTTAGACCCGATCGAGCCACAGATCGAAACAACAGCTCCCGTGGTCGAACCGCAGAATACGGCTAAACCGGAAACCAGGAAAACCAACATCATTATCGAGAGTATCGGAGTTTATCTTCCGCCCAAGTCGGCCTCGACCGATGAAGTTGTTGCTGGCTGTAAGAACAAAATATCGTTTCCGCTGGAAGAAATGACGGGTATCAATTCCCGTCGAGTGGCCGACGAAGACGAATTTACCTCTGATCTTGCCAGCCATGCCATCGCCGAATGTCTCGACAACTCAGCATATTCGTCCGATCAGATCGACCTGATCATTTGCTGCCATATTGGTCGTTATGAATCGCCGCAAGCCGCGGCGCTCGAGCCCGGCACTGCGATGTATCTCAAGCAGCGGTTTCGATTTCCCAATGCGATCGCATTTGACGTTTCGAACGCATGCGCTGGGATGTTTACCGGAATCAGCATCGCCGAATCTTATATTAATTCCGGCGCTGCACGTCGAGTGATTGTGGTCAGTGCCGAACAACTTTCACCCGTAACGACAACGGCCCAGCAGGAAATCTCGGATTTCATGGACCCGCGCATTGCTTGTCTAACGCTGGGCGACGCAGCCGCAGCAATTCTTCTGGAGGCCTCGTCGAAAAAGGATGTCGGCTTTCATGAATTGGAAATGTACTCGCTCTCAAAATACAGCTGGATGTGCGTGGGGCAGCCCACTGAACAGGAACACGGAGGCCCGATCCTCGTCGTTCCCGATCCCATCAAGCATACAACTGTCGCCATCGAAAATTCGATCGCCCACTCCAAACACGTGCTGGACCGAAGTTCGTGGAAACCGGAAATGATGCAGCATGTGATTATGCACCAAACATCCGAACGATCTCTGCTCGACGGAGCACGCGCCATCAACAAAACGTTCCAACGCAACATCTGCACGCCAGAAAACACGATCAACAATCTGAGCCAGAGAGGTAACACCGCATCAACCAGTCATTTCGTTGCCGTTTGGGACAACATTCTCAGCGGCCACATTAAGAGTGGAGATAACGTCTTCTTCGCAATCACCGGCTCCGGACAAACCATCGGAACGGGAATATACAGCTTTGATGATCTGCCCGATCGAATTCGGAAACGGACGGAATTGGGACACTCAGCTGAGAAAGCGAAACAAATTGGCAAGCCTCACCGCCCCGTTTCGATCAACCCTGTGCCGCGAATACGAGCGGCCAGTGTGGGCGTACTTTCGCCTGAAACCAATGTGCCGATCGAAACGATGCCGATGGTCAAAGAAGCGGTGGAAAACTGTCTGGCGAAATCTATGTACGACGGATCGGAGATTGAACTGGTTTTGTTTGCAGGCGTTTATCGCACGAAATTCATCTCCGAACCGGCACTGGCGACGATGATCGCCGGCGAATTGAAAATCAACGACGATATCCAACCCACAGACCAGCAACGGACCTTCGCTTTTGACGTGATCAATGGCGGCGCCGGATTCCTCAGTGCTTGCGATATCGCTGCCCAAATGATTCGCAGTAGAAAAATTCGTACCGCGTTAATCATCGCTTCGGAAATTGAAAACAACCGTGACTATTATCCGCAAGAGATGCTTGGTTTACAGGAAACGGCATCGGCGATCATCCTGGACCAGGCCGATCAAGCGAGGATTGGTTTTGGAGAATTTGTCTTCAAATACCTTCCCGAACATCTGGAGGCTCGGATCGCAACCGGCAAATATATGAAGGGCAAGCCTTGTGTTTATCTCGAGCAAGACCCAGCGATTGAAAATCTATTTTTGAAGATCATTCCGGAGGCGGTCGACGAACTTCTCAACCGTGAAGGGCTGTCAATGTCAGAGATCAGCCTCGTGTTGCCGCCACAATTTTCAACCGAGTTCTTGACCGAATTGGGACGCGTGCTGAATATTCCACGTGAACGGTTCGTGGATCTCGCTGGCGACGGTAAAGACTGGTTCACTTCGGCACTTCCTTATACGCTGCACCGGATCGAAACTGAGGGTCTTGCCAAGCCAGGTGAGATTGGGCTGGTAATCAACGTTGGCGCCGGCCTTCAAGTCGGCTGTACAACCTATAATTTCTAGGCCCATGATCCGCGTATTTTTCAACGCCTTGGTCAAATACCACCGCGGTCTGGCAAAAATGCCGCTGGCCTGGAAGCCATGGTTAATCTCGTTGTTAGCCGCAAACATGATCGCGCCGCTATTCTGGCTCGATCGACTCGAGGCTCAAGTTGTTTTTGGCGTTGCTTTGCTGAACGCGACGACCTTTGTAATCCTGACCGCGATTAGCGGATTTTCACGGCTTCTTGGGTTGGCACACATTTATTGGATTCCGTTAATTTTTTTTCTTTGGATCCGCCTTGATTTGTTTCCCTCCGAAACGGCTTACGGATTTTGGATTCGAGCGGTCATCGTTTTGAATGCGGGATCAGTGGTACTCGATGCCGCGAACGTGTTTCGTTATTTCCGTGGCGAGCGTGAAGAAATGGTCAAAGGTCTCTAGCAAGTGGTGTGTCAATGCATGTTTTAAAAGGCGCGGGCGTAACGAAGCCATAAATCGTTTAA
>CAMYNE010000373.1 GCA_947259675.1 uncultured Pirellulaceae bacterium | reverse complement strand
ACAATTGCGATTTTCGCATCGCCACTCTCGAGAACAATGGTCTCAACATACTTTCGCAGAAGACAAACATCTTCGATAAACGAATTCTCTTTTGCCACGTCGCCTCCTTATTGACTGAGTGACTTTCACTTTAGCCTAAAAGTCGATAATCTAAAAACAGATTTCTATCCCAATGGGCTCTCGCGAAATGAGTGATACATACAGGAGGACTTCCCAAGGTGCAGTTGGGTTGGCTGGCAAATATGTCAACTGCCCAGAAATCTACAGTCGCGAGTCCGCAAAACTCTTCAAGAGAAACTGGCTTTGCGTCGGGCGAACCAGTGAGGCTGACGCATCTGGTTTTCTGGTTTGCGAAATTGAAGGCAACCATCTTTTTGTTTGTCGGGGTGATGATGGTCAAATCCGCGCATTTCGTAATTACTTCCGGCACCGAGGTATCAGACTTGTCACAAGAGAGCATTGCGAAGAACTAAGCGATAGAATTCGATGTCCGTATCATGCCTGGACCTATGATCGCCAAGGACGACTGGTCGCAGCTCCAAACATGCACGAAGTCGAAGGGTTTTCCAAAGCCGACTATGGACTGCTTCAAGTTGACTGCGAAATCTGGCACGGTTTTGTCTGGATTCGACTCACGACTCCAGATTCAGAACTCAAAGCTGAGCAACGTTCATTGGAAAGCTTTTTGGAGCCGTTGAATCGTCATGCCGACGCCTGGAGTTTGAGCGAACTTCAAGTTGGACGGGAGATCGTGTATACCGTCGACGCCAACTGGAAACTGATTTTCCAAAACTACAGCGAGTGTTATCATTGCCCGTCGGTTCATCCCGCCTTGAATCGTCTGACGCCTTATAAAGGCTCAAGCAATGATCTTGAGGAAGGGCCCATTTTGGGTGGCCCCATGAAACTTGCGGAAGATTGCGCCACGATGTCCACCCACGGAGTCGCCGTCGGCAAGCCATTGCCTAACCTCAATCAAGAACAACGCCAGATCGTCGCCTATTATACGCTGTTTCCGACGCTGTTTATCAGTCTCCATCCGGATTACGTATTGCTTCACCGCTTAAAGCGATTGTCGGTTGATGAAACCGAGGTCGTTTGCCAATTCCTTTTTCATCCCCAGACGATGGGGCAGCCAGATTTCGATCCCACTCCCGCAGTTGAGTTTTGGGACATGACCAACCAACAAGACTGGCACGTCTGTGAACTGGCACATCAAGGCATGCGCGAACCGAAATACGTTCCAGGACCTTACTCCAATCTCGAGAGTGTTCTCGCTGCCTTTGATCGACACTATCTTTCGCAAATGGCGCAGAGCTGACGCGAAACCAAGCATAGGAAATAATTGGAGGGTGGTCCTTTTTACATTTTCTCGCCGGTGGGATCACCATTTTCATCGTATCGCATGATTGCGAAATAAAAGAACGCGAAAATGCTGATCGGAATCGCTGACAAGAAAACAAAACTTACGAACCGACCGGCGATGATTCCGCCGCCACACAAAATTAACCACAACCACCAAGTATCTCGAAGCAGTCCCTTATATCGATTCATCTTCTTTTTTTTTGCTACTGGTTGAGTTGAAGTCTTGTTGTCTGACGACATTTCGCGATTTGCAGTGCGATTCTGACGTGTTGCGGGGGACAAGTGGAACGATGGAGCCAAGGCACCAATTCTGGATAGGAATGCAGATCCTAACCGGCGAGCGATCCAATCAGGATACATCATCAGGACTTCCGATTTCAAGTCTCAGGGCCTGACAATGCAGGTTCGTTAACGACTCAGGTCGATCTAGTTGCCGTCAGCACGAATCATCGACGAAAACGGCATTTGTCCGCCTTCGCCCGAGATAACCCTAACCGGCCGATAACCGCCGAAATCGTAGATTTTTCGATCAATAGCGCGTTTGATGGATTTCCATGCAATCCGGGCAAAACCCATTTCGATTTCGATCTGTGATGTGTAGCCATTTTCGACGGCATGGGATTCAAAGGAAAGGCGATCAATTGCGGCAGAATTTTTGATCAAGCTTCTCACATAACGCACGTCCGGGGTGTCGTCAGCCACCAGACTTAACCAGGGGGAAAACTCGAAATCGCCACTCATCAGGGCATGTGAAGTCGACTTCGCGTTCGCGGATGCATCAATGCACGATTTGAGCAACTCGAAAGCACGCTCGCCGATACCAATGTAAGCTGCCGATTTATTGAACCCGATCGTGATTTTCATCGATTTGCCGTAAACGGTATCGCTGGATTCACTGACTGACAATTTGCGTTCGATTTGATGAAACACGATATCACGGTGAGTCGCAAAACGCGGTCGGCAAATGAACTTCGATTTTCTTTTTTGGCATTCTTCAAAAACGGTTTTGACAAACGTTTCCAGTCGAGCCGGGTTTTCGATGCCAACGCCAAGTGCGGTACTGACTCTCCCGTCGTTAATGATCGAGGTTGCACCAAAATCGATTCGGTTTGAATCAAGCGATTCACCGCACGCAGCAACAAGTTCTGTCAGCCAATAATTGGATTCATCCCAGTTAGGCTGTTGACCGAACGTCTCAAATTCTAATGAGTTGATTTTCTCTGCGACAGTTTTTTGAAAGTCGCGTTTATCTTCCGACCAATTACTGCAGCAATTCAGATTGAAACCCGCATCATCGAGATCAAAACCGGCAAATTGAGTCGGTTTGAGGTCGAGGTTGCTGTTCGCCTCACTCGCAAGGATTGAATCCTCATCCGCAATCAGTTCCGTTTCGACCGCAAATCGATTGTTTTCGCAATCGATATCTATACCCACGGTGAATTGCTTAGTGTGATGAATCAGACTGTCTATTTTCTCAAGTGATTCCTGAGCAGCTTCTATGCCTGAATCCGATTTGCCGCGATTACGATAAACGCTTTCTTCCAGGCTCGCGAAAAATCTGTCCTTCAACTCTTCCGGAATTAGATCCGGAGTAATTCTCAACCCAACATCAAACTTGGCTGCGAAAGAGCCAAATAATGAATCGTCATCGGACAAACGATTGAAAATACTTTTGTTACCAGAAATAAAAGCGTAGTCGCCCCGTTGTTTAATGCGAAGACTTCCCAACCCTTTGATCGCAATCTTCTTCTCTGAATTTTTTTCATATACGTTGCCGATTTTGTTGAGAATCGATTCAAACTCGTCCTGCTGTTTTACCGGCAAGCAAAACAGGAGAGTGGGCTTGGTCGTCCCTTCCCTGAAAAACACTGCGGCTGCAGAAGGCTTGCCGGGATCGATTCCTTTCAGGACCTTGTTTACGAATCGTTCAACCGCTTTGATCGTCCGAGATTTCATCCCCAATGCGTAGGAGGTGTAAATTAGATCTTCGGCCAGGACATTTCCATTCGCAAACGTCAGCAGTACTGCAGGTTCCAAAACCGGTTCTTGCGGAGCTTGCGGATCTTCATCCGTTCTTCCTGGGTGCTTAATCAATGTCCCGGCGAGCTTGTCAAGCTCTGGACCAACGGAGCCGGAGATCATAAAGGCAGCTGCAAGGCCAATCACGAGGCTAGTTAAGAAAGCTGCGACGTAAATCTTCATCGTGTGTTCCCAATCGAGAAATCGGTTCGATTTTGGTCTTTCAGTATTTTGGAATATCAAGCAGGAACGCGTTGTTAATCGAATATTCAGAACCCAAAAGGACTCGAACGATCCAAAAACGTAGGTTGAGTTTTCGAGGAAATTCGGTCGTTTCTTGATCACCGAGCTCAAACGTGACAAATGTGCAGAATAAAAGGACGATCGCATCAAATACGATCGCCCTCTGAGTTTTGTAACGATTGAAATGGTCAACCGGATAGATGCTACCTCTAGATCTTGCAGCTCAATCCGCCTGCAGCC
>CAMYNE010000372.1 GCA_947259675.1 uncultured Pirellulaceae bacterium | reverse complement strand
TTCTGCAATTGGGACAATTGCATCTACACTCGTTTCGGCCTATTTATGGTTGACCAGAACAGACCAGAGCAAATTCAAAGTTGGTTTGCACTCGTGTCATCCTGAACCGAGGCGCGAGGTGAAGGGTTTACGTGAAGAAACGATAGATTCTTCAGTTGCAAGCTCCTTCAGAATGACAGAGACTGAATATTGATTTTGAAAAAGCTTTGGCAACGCGACATTTGCGGTCGCGCAGAAAATGAATGCCTGGCCAAAAATGGACGTCAAAACATGCACAATTTCTGATTCAAACCGAACATGATAGGATCCTGAGGTAAGGCGTCGGTAATTCCCCCGAAAAATCGTAATGCGTTTGTGATTTGATCGTTTTCTTTGTCGAATTGGCCGGAAACAACAGTCAAAATGTTAATAGAAACGTATGAACACCAGCGCCGCTGATTTTCGGGAAATGCGACACACCTACGATCCTTGCCACCGGTAGATAAGTCATGCCAGAAATTATTCTTGGATTGGTAATTGTTCTTCTCATCCTTGGATTTGCGCTGTACGGCTTCATCCGTTTCCTGATGTTTGTTTTTGGAAGTCGTGATTCTCAACCTGCGCCTCAATTTCAACTGGATCGGAAACCGGCTCGTTGGCTTGGCGATGACGTGTTGGCGGCGAGCCACCTGCTCAACTATTTGTTTCTCAAAAAACGAATCGATGAAAAAACGTACAGGCGAATGCGTAGCTTTCTCGAAAAAGAGTTCGCAGTTGAGCATGAGCTGTCCAAGTCTGTCGTCGGTACCAAGGACGGTCTGTCAAAGCCAATTGGACAACCAAAAACAGTTATTGATGATCGTGGTGAGTTGCGTGAGGTCGCGGGAAGTGATGTTGAACTACGCGAGTCGCCACCGATTGCTCCCGAACCTGTTCCGGTTCAGGCACCTCCAATTGTCTTGCAACCGACGTCGATCCCCAGCGCTTCTATCAAGGATCAAGACGACGTAACCGTAGTTGCGCCTGCCACCGCAGCACCCGCTGCGCCAAGCCAACCGGCACCGTGGGATATTCCCGATCCACCTGCACCCGAACCGAGACGATCGTTCGGCGAAATCATGGCCGGCTTTATGCTGGAAAAGAACATTCGTTGGGGCGAACTGGCAAGCGGAATCTTGATTGTGGGGAGCGCCGTCGGCCTGGTCGTCAGTTTGCGAGACGAGTTGCGAGACACGATTCCCTATTTTTCAGCGTTGTTGTTTCTGTTAATTACTGCGGCCATCCACGGATCGGGGATTTACACGCTGAAGAAATGGAAGCTGCGAACGACCAGTCGTGGAACGCTGTTGATCGGCCTCCTGTTAATTCCACTCAACATTCTGGCTGCGTGTATTCTTTCGGGAAATGAAGTCGATCGCCGAGAGTTAACCGATCCGCTGTTATGGATTGCGATTGCGATTGGACTTTCCGCGTTTTCTGCAATGACGTGGTATTCGAGCAAGTGCCTGTTTCGGCGTGGACAGCTACCGATGGTGATTGCTGTGATGGGATGCGCGATTGGGACGTTGGTCATCAATCGCATCGACAATCTGGATTCTTCCAGCCTGCGGAAGTTGTTGTTGACCCTTCCGTTAGTCGCGAGTTTCCTGGTTGGTACTGCCGCGTTCTATAAGCGGCAATGGCTGCGGACACGCTGGACGGAGCGAGCAACAAATCGATTGTTTATCTTTCTTGGGATGTCGTCGTTTGCTTTTCTGGTTGCAGCTTCGTTGTTAATCGTACGTGCTGAACAAAAATCGTCAGCCGTTGTGGCGTTGATGCCGGCATTGTCCGTGGTGACTCTGATGACAACCTGGCTGGGTCGAATCGTTTGGCGCGGAGCAGTCGGAGCGGAAGAACGTCGGCTGAGATTGTCAGGATTAACGCTCCATGTCCTGGGGCTCGTATTGATGGGAGTCTCTGTATTCATCTCGGCTTCCAACCCGACGATTCTGTTGATTAATACAGCGATACTTGCTGTTGGCTTGGCCTTGTTTGCCAAACATCAGGCCGAACCGCGCTTGTTGCCAGCCGCGTGGGCCGCATTTGCCACCTTTATTCTTTGTACAGTAAACCTGTTTATCGGCAAATTGAACTGGGATGAATGGGCCAGTGCGAAGGAACTAATCGATGCCGCGATCAGCGGTCAAAGCGGTTTAAGTCTACTGGCTGCGGGCGCCGCTGTGGCAGGTTTACATTTAATTTATGGAAGCCGGGCCAAGGATCAATCGAAGTTCATGCGAGTTGGTTGGCTGAGTGGAGCGGCGATCTTTTTGGTTGGTTGCGGTCTGGCCCTCATTGCCAGTTTCGTCAATCGAGATAACAGGTTTGACACGATGACCGCCACGTCCTTGTTGGGACTGGCGTCATTTTTGTCACTCGGGGTTTGCGTGAAAAAAGTGACCCCGACCGATTCGACGAGCTCATCCGAGTCAAAATTACTCGAGATCTTACCGCATGCGGCCGCCGTATTACTGTTCGGTTTTTTGGCACATGCATTCATTTGGAATCGCGAAATACAAAACTGGTTAAATCAAGTTGCTTTTGGTGTCAACGCTAACTGGGTTATTGTATTTGCAGCTCATTCGCTTGTGATGACTGCGATTGCAGTTGTGTCGCGCTACCGATCGTCGAGCAGCTTGAATTCGGATGGGAACCAGCGTCGCGTGGCAGATTTATTGGGTGAATGGTCGTCGGTCACGAGTGTGATGGCGTTCCTGGGCGTTTTTGTCTTGATCCAGTATCAAACGGGTCTGGCAACAGCGATCGCTGTTGCCTTGTCGGTGGGCTGGTTGATGCTGGTGTGGGTCCAGTCGGATCATCGTTTTGGGATCCGGTATTGGATGAGCTGGTTCGTTGGCTCAACCTCTCTCTGCGTCGTTGTTTTTGTTTCGGAGCTGGTAACCAAAACGTCATGGTGTCCGGACTATGAGGCGCCTCGGTTTTGGCTGGTTCAAATCATCGCCCTGTCGATCTGGTCGGCAACGTGGATTGCGATTTCATGTTTGCTGCCGCGGATAAAGCGAATGCGGAAATTCTTCGATTTTCAACCGCGAGTGGAGTGGGCCTTGCTTCACAGCTTGGTTGTTGCCGCTGGAATGACCGTTGGGCTGGCATTGATAGGTGGAACTGCTACTGAACTTTTCCCCAACGCAGGTGAACCACTATTGTCATTAACAGGTGACAAAGCGTGGGTCTTTGGCGCCCTTGGCGTAATCGGAGTCGCTCTGTCGCTGGCCGTGTTTCAGAAGCCCATTGGAATCACGGGGGCCGCGTTGGTCGCGACCTGGTTCCTGGTTTGGGGTATGGGTTCCGACTATTTCATCGATTCCAAGTCCGTGGGGTCGGCATTGCGGTGGTTGCTCCCGTTCGGCGGAGCTGTTGCAGCGATCTTGGTGGCTTCCCGAAAACCGTTGCGTCCAGCGTGGGCGGCAACAAGAAATAGTATGGGTCTCCGTGGTCGATCAACCTGGTCAGGAAGTACAACCCAGGTTTTAATTAATTTCGCCTTGGCAATTGTGGCGATCATCGTGCTACTGATTTCTACAATCGCGATCACCCAAGTGCTGATGCACGGCGGCATGAAAGGTTTGGGTGGTCCAACCAAAGGATCGTGGTTTGGCGACCTCCAGAAGGACGTCTCTTATGGAATTCCGGTTGGAATCATGGTCGGCACTTTCCTGTTGTACGCAATTTCTGAAAGGCGCAAATGGTTGGCGACTGCCGGCTCCGCCGTCTTTCAATATTGTGTCGTACTCGCAGTGATTCTGCTGTTCGTTTCACCGCATCCCCAGCTGGCATCGAGTTGGTTTGTCAATATTCTGCAGGCAGTCTCCGTGGGCATGACGGG
>CAMYNE010000371.1 GCA_947259675.1 uncultured Pirellulaceae bacterium | reverse complement strand
GGCTTGCCCGACGGAAATCTGGTACGACAAGATGTGCGGTACCATGAGGGCGTCGCCCCGAGCTTACATACAGCCGACCCTACCGGCTAGATCGTCATTGCACCTTGAAAAACTGGTTGACGACGGTCGCGTTATAATTTCCATGTTCATCAAATCCACGCACGCTAACATAATAACGTCCAGCCGGCAGCGGACTTTGATAACTCCACTGACCGTTCTCCAGGAGCGTCGCGAGGTGAAAATTCCAGTCGTCTACCATGATACTTCCGTTCCAGAATTTCCCCGTATCTCGATCCTTGATGACAAGCCGTACTTGCCTCACCTCGTTCTCATCCAACGCAGTCCCCGTGATCGCAAACGGATTAGAGACCGTCTGGTGCCGAGTTGGTTGTTCGATCTGGCATACTGGCGGTGATAGGTCGAGTCGAAACCAGGCTGATCTGTCGGAATCGTAATTTCTGGAAAGGTCAACCGCCCAAACCCGCAACCGGATCGGATTCTCAATTGCAGCCGTCCGCGGGATGTCGATCGGAATTCTCCACTTGGTGATCTGTCCACCTGGATTTGTCAGCTCTGTGGTGAGCTGAATAAAGTCATTTTGCCAGTCCGAACCATTCCAGAATCGACGATCGGCGGGATCGATGAGGGCGACTTTCACCGCCAACAAACCCTCGTCGTCTTCGGCAATGCCCTGCAAATCAAATTGTCGTCCGACCGGATCGAATTCTTCGAACGGCCTGATCATCCCAACCTGCGGAATGGTGGACGTTTTGATCATCCGAATTTCGGTCGCCAAGTCGATTTTACGCGCGGTGGAGAGTTGGTCGTACGCATTGCGAATTTGATGAGGATCGCTGGGGAGATGATAGTATTCAAATTCTCCGTTAAACCACTCGATGTAAGCTTCATCAAAATATCGCAGGGCGGTTGAAGCCAGATCTACAGGATCGGGCAGTCCACTCGTGTTGATGGCAGCCCAGTTTTCAATCAGGATTGGTTCACGCCAGTTGTGATCTTCGATGTCTGGATCGAACAGGACGTCGTAAAAAGATTTTCCATCGATCCAATTTGGCGTGACGCCGCTGGCAAGTCCTACCACGGTTGGGCCAATATCGATGTGGGCAATCAGATGATTTGCGTCGGCGGATGATACCCCAGGCCCCAACACATAAAGAGGCACCTTCGTAGCTCGATCATAAGGCACCGATTTGCCGTTCATTCGGTGGTGACCTTCCAGCCAACCATTGTCGGATGTCAGGATCACATAGGTATTTTCCGTAATGCCCTTCGAATCCAGCGTCTCAAACAATTGCCCAACCATGTCGTCGAAGGTTCGAAGGGACAGGATGCGCTCGCGGTAATGAGCGTCAACAGAGTTACGAATGCTCTCCGTTAGTCGCGGCAACATCCATAGCGCCCCGCGCTTGTCAGAAAAATCTGGTTCATCAAAATTGGGAGTTCTGGGAACCCTCAGATTTGGCCACCAGTGATTGTACCTTGGTTCGATCAATCCAGCCGCATCCCTCGTCTGATGCGAAGCGAGCGGATTCCAGTACATAAAGAAGGGCTGATTCGGGCTGGCATCCGAATGCGCTGAAATAAGTTCAATTACGTCTTCCGCTTCGGCGATGGTTCGATTCTTCTCCTGTGGAAGAACTTCAACGCGGCCATCTGCGTATTGGCGATTGGTGAAACGATAAGTCCCAAAATACTTGCTGCCCCACGATGAATAAAAATCGTCCCAGCCGGCTGGAATTCCGCGGATAACATCGTTGTTTAAATACTTTCCAACCATCATCGTTCGGTAACCGGCATCCTGCATCCAGGTACTTAGATCGTCCTGGTCAAAGCCCTTTTCGATATAATAACGATGGCCGCCGTCAAAGCCGTTGCCCTTCTCGCTGTTTGGATCGTTGACTCGTGAACCCGTGTTGTGGGCATATTGAGCTTGCAATAAACAGCACCGCGAAGGTCCACATAAAGGAGTCGTCACATGGGCATTCGTGAATCTCATTCCCTCCGAACAGAATCGCTCCATGTTTGGAAAGAAGAGATTTATTTTGGTTGGCGAAAGCGTATTCTCATCAACATCATCGAGGTTGATCAGAATAATATTCGGCTGTTGTTGCCCGTAACAGAATTGACCCAAGAAGAAGAGCAGCAGGATCGGCAAATAACTTCGCATCAGTTCCTCGATTCATGTTGGAATCATTCATTGTAAGCACGAAAATCGACTGACAAAAATCAAAATGACGCGAGAACACCAAGATTAAGCGTAAATCTGAACGTGCGCTGGATCACGTAAGAATAAACAACGCCACATTTACATAGATTAGAATGCCCAGAATATCGATGATTCCGGCCACGAACGGGTTGCTCATCATTGCCGGATCCCAACCCAGCCGTTCAAAAGCGAGCGGCAGGATTGATCCTGTGAGGGTTCCGGAAATCGTCACGAACAGCAACGTGATCGGGACGACGCACATTGCCAACCAGTTGATTCCTTCGCCATTGGGCACAAGTAACAACGACGCGAAAAATCCCATCAAAGCCAAACCGGAACCTAACAACAGTCCCATTGACAATTCGCGCAAGACGACTCGTATCCAGTCGGCCAACGTAATGTGGCCTCTTGAAAGCGCGGTGATAATCAGCGTAGCAGATTGACTGCCCGAGTTTCCTCCGCTACTGATGACGAGCGGAATGAACAAGACCAACCAAACCCACCGCTCAAGCGTCTTTTCGTACTCAAGCATTACCAGTGCCGTCAACAACGCAAAAAAGAACAGAATGGCAAGCCACATTCCTCGTTTCCAGCTTAGCGTAATAATCGAGGTCTTGAGGTAGGTGTTATCCAACGGATCGACCGCCGCAATCCGATGCGCGTCTTCGGTTGCTTCCTCCCGAACGACGTCGATGATGTCGTCGTGCGTGATGATGCCCAGCATTCTATGCTCATCGTCTACCACTGGAATCGCCAGCAAGTCCATCCTCGCGACTTTGTTGGCGACATCCTCTTGATCTTCCATCACGTTCGCCGAAACCAGGTCGGTTTCCATAATCTCATGCAGCTGTGTGTTGGGCTGTTTCATTCCAGCAAGCAGTTGGCGAGCCGAAACGAGCCCGCGTAAGTGATCTTCGGCGTCGACGATGTAGAGATAATAGATCGTCTCATACTCTTCACTTTGTCGACCGATTTCGTTGAGCGCTTCGTTGATGGTTAGTGTTTCACTGAGTTTGGCAAATTCACTGGTCATCACTGCACCAGCTGTGCCTTCGGGATACTGGCTCAGTCGCAAAAAGTCTCGTCGCTCATCGGTGGGTAATCGTTCGAGGAGGTTAGCCAACAATTCTGGCTCGAAGTTTTGCAGAATATCGACTCGATCATCCGGAGCGATTTCGGCAACCAGTTCAGCAACTTGATCAATGTTCTGCGTTGTTAACAGTTCATGCTGTTTATCCGCGTCAAAATAAGAAAAGATTTCGACACGCGTTTCCACGTCAGCATGCTTCAATACCTCCCACAATTCCTCATTTCCCAGCCCCTCCATAAACTCAGCCGTCCTGGCCGGATGCAGGGCTGAACAGAATTCGCGCATTTCCTGCTCGTTATCGGTGGCGAGCATTTCACGAAGTTCGGGTAAAAAAAGCGTGTTTATCATTGAGCCGTCTTAATCAATTTGTCCAGTTCGTCCTTGAGTTTGGGCAAGATTTCATCGTATTTGAATGCTCCCAATTCTGCGGTTCCCTTTTTCAAGTTCACATAATTGGGTCCGCACCAAAGTCCAAGATCGGCGTCGTCGGTTTCGCCCGGACCGTTAACGCGACACCCCATTACTGCAATCGTTATCGCTTTGACGGCGAGGTCGACAAAAGCCTCATTTTCAACGCGGCTACAGCTTGGACAGGAAATGATATTCAGCGAGTTCGTGTCAAACTCGACCACCGACCGGACTCGCCCTGCATAAATGTCCTTGATGATATTTCGTCCGGCTTCGATTTCTTCGCCTTTACGGCTGTTTGGAACCGTCAAGGAAACGCGGACCGTGTCGCCAATTCCGTGGCCGAGCAGTTGCTCAAAAGCGATTCTGGTTTTGATCACGCCGTCCGGCGGCATCCCGGCTTCCGTGACACCCAGGTGCAACGGAACTTCCGGACGCGATTCGGCAAACCTCTGATTCACTTCGATCACTTTCCTGGGATCGGAATCTTTCAGCGAAACGCAATAACGTGTGAAATCGATCGCATCCAGATATTCGCAGTGCTCAAAAGCACTCTCGAGCATCGGCGTAATTGAATCTTCCGGATCGAATTTTTCTTTTTTGGCCGGATCGACGCTACCGCAATTGACACCGACTCGAATGGCGCAGTCGTGTTCCGCCGCGGTTTTGGCGATGAATTCGACTTTCTGCTGCCAGGGTTTTTCCGTTTCGTGATGATAAAGGTGGCCGGGGTTGTATCTGATCTTGTCCACGAACGGAGCCACAACAGACGCGAGGCGATAGTTTTCCTGCAGATCGACAGACAAGTTGGCTGAAGTCTGGCGGCGAATATCAGCCAGTGCGGCAGCGTCTTTTTTGCTGTCCACGGCGATTCGAACGACATCGGCGCCAGCGTCTTGCATCAGGTTCACGAGCGCGACTGTGGCATCGATGTCCTGGGTTTTGGTCGCCGTCATGGACTGGACTGCGATCGCGTTATCGTCGCCGATTGTGATCGACCCTATCTTTACGGATCGAGTTTTGTTGCGTTGAATATTAACCACGAGAGTTTCCTGTTTTTTTTCTCAAACTGCAATTCTAACCCGATTATTAATTTTTGGCTGCCCGCAGTGCAAAGCTGCGTGGTACGTACTTCAGGATCAACCTCTTCCAAGCTTGGGAGAGGTCGACGTCTCAGCGTCGGGTGAGGGTTGTCGATTC
>CAMYNE010000370.1 GCA_947259675.1 uncultured Pirellulaceae bacterium | reverse complement strand
TACGCTACCTGGCGAAATCTGGACCTCCGACGACGTTGAATCGCGATTGAGTCCCCTTTACGAGCGTCTAAGGCTTCCGGCGGGGCGACTGGAATAGATGACGGGCATCCGCGAGCGTCGGTTTTGGCCTGCCGCGACTCGTCCAAGTCAGTTAAGTGTATCGAGTTGTAAGTCGGCGATTGATGCGGTGCAATTTGATGTCGCTCAAATTGGGTGTCTGATTCATGGCTCGGTGTGCCGGGATTTTCTCGAGCCCGCGACTGCCTGCACAGTTCACAATCAAATTGGTCTTCCGCGGGAATGCGTGATTTATGACGTGTCGAATGCGTGCCTGGGTGTGCTCAACGGCATGATTCAGATCGCCAACATGATCGAACTGGGGCAAATCAAAGCCGGTCTTGTGGTTGGATCCGAGGGCGGACGACAGCTTGTCGAAGCAACGATTAACGAGCTTAACTCCAACGAGCAATTAACTCGCAAAAGCGTCAAGCCAGCCTTTGCATCATTGACGATCGGATCGGCGAGTTGCGCGGTGTTGCTGACCCACAACTCCCTCTCCAGATCCAATACGCGGCTGATCGGTGGAACGGCAAACGCAAATACGCAATTCAACGATCTTTGCCAGAGTCAGCAGGATCAGGCTGGCAGCCAGATGTCGCCGCTGATGAATACGGACTCGGAAGAGTTAATGCGACGCGGTATCGAAACGGGACAGGTAAATTTCAAAGACCTGCTCGCGGCCACGAATTGGTCAACTCAAGATATCGATCGAACGATTTGCCACCAGGTAGGTGCAACTCATCGAAAGCTGATGCTTGAATCGCTAAACCTGGATCCCCGCAACGATTTCGCGACTCTTGATCGACTTGGAAACACCGGGGCTGCGGCGTTACCGGTAACACTTGCTTTGGCAGCCGAAGAGGGTTTTGTAGGTCCAAATCAGAACGTGGCGTTTCTTGGAATTGGTTCGGGGATTAATTGTCTGATGCTGGGTGCGAATTGGCAAAAGACCAAAGTCCAGGGAACTGTTTGGCATGAACAGGCCCAACCCAAAGGGATGTTGAGCAGGGCAAAAAATGCCACCGCTCGCGTCTCGAACTAGTCGGGGCGGTAGGCCGCAAACAATTGCAGAAGCGGTTCAGGTAAAGCGGAGAGCCAATCAGTTCTGTTCCCGCCCGAGGGCAAGCCCGTCGGAAAACGATTGGATGCCGACGAATTTGAGACTTGGCGCTATCCAATTAGTCTTCCATCGGAGCGACGACGAAAAGCTCGTCCAGGAAAGCGACTTCATCGCCCGCGCGAAGCTGTCGTCGTCGCCGCGTTTCAACTTCTCCATTCACGATAACTTCCCCACCTTGGATCATGAGCTTGGCTTGTCCACCCGTCGCGACGCCGCAACGTTTGAGAAACTGATCGAGATGAATGGTTGGCTGGTGGTCGTTGGTCATAGGAAATAAGTTGTCTAGACGCGCCTCCAGACAATTCTATACAGGCTGAGTCCAATTAATACAGCTGGATTGCCACAACTTTAAATTCGAATCGCGGTTAGGTATTCGGATCGCCCACTGGTGGTATACTTTTTGGTTATGGAGTCTTGTCAATCAATCGTCGAAACGTTTTCACGGAATCGGGATAATGCGAGTAGATCTAACAACTGAGTATTTGGGCCTAACGCTTCGCAATCCGGTGATCGTGGCTGCCTGTCCTTTGACCAGGGAGATCCATCGGCTGGAACAGCTGGAACAGGCGGGAGCAGCTGCCGCGGTCATGTATTCGCTGTTTGCGGAGCAGGTTGAAAGTGATCGACTCAGGCAGGTTGGTCAGCCGAATTTGCATCCAACGAAACGGGACTTTCCGCTTCCTGCTGATTACGTCGTTGGGCTTGATGAATACTTGAAAAACATTGAACTTGCCAAGAAATCAGTCGGTATTCCAATCATCGGGAGTCTCAACGGCAGCGAGATGGGCGATTGGATGCGTTTCGCTAAACTGATTGAACAGGCCGGCGCCGACGCGCTCGAGTTGAACGTCTATTTCGTTCCTACCGACGCCTCCATGACCGGTGCCCAAGTCGAGGAAAGGTACCTCGAAATCGTCTCTGCGGTTAGGGCTCAGGTCAAGATCCCGTTGACGGTCAAGCTTGGACCTTTTTTCAGCTCGCTCCCGAACATGGCAGCTCGTCTGAGCGCTGAAGGCATTAATGGTCTCGTGCTTTTTAATCGTTTCTTGCAACCGGACGTTGATATCGACACGCTTGAAGTTTCACCTCGATTGACTTTAAGTACGCGTGACGCGTTGAGACTTCCACTTCGCTGGATCGCAATTTTGAGATCGCAAGTTAGGCTTTCCCTCGCAGCATCGAGCGGCGCGCATTGTGCCGAAGACGTCGCAAAACTTGTTTTGGCTGGCGCGGATGTGGTTAGTTTGGCATCAGTACTTTTACGACATGGTCCCGGGTCTGTGACAGCCATCATCGACGATTTGGTAACATATATGATAGGTCAAGAGTTCACTTCAATTGCCGATATGAGGGGATTGATTCAGCGGCAACCTGGCCATGACTCTACCGCTTTTGAACGAGCAAATTACGTGAAGACAATCATCACTTACGACGAACAAGCTCCGCAGTAGCGTTGGCCGAGAATGGCTCTGTTGAATCAGTCAGCGCGTGAAAAAAGCTCCACGCATGGGTGGAGCTATTTTTTTAAAAGACTTGACGCTACGCTTGTTTGGCAATGGTCATCACTTCGTCTACGCCAGCCGCAACTTTCTTAATTGCGTCTTGCACGTTGTCGATACCAAGTCGGAGCACCTTGACGGTTTCCCAGCCTTTGCCCTCTTTCCCATTAAGCTCGCTACGAAACTCATCCATAATTCGGTTGATTTCACTATGCTGTTCTTCGTTCAGACCCGGAATCTTGGGCTTCCATCGCCAGTTCAACTGGCATATCCCTTTGTAGACCTGAATAATGTCGATTCGACCCGCAACTGATCCAGTAAAGGTACAGTAATCGGATTGTCCCCGAGGCACGCAAAAATACGTGCAGTCCAATTCGGTTTCTTCAGCAACAGATCTCTCGAGTTGCTCGTACGCAGTAAATGCCTGGGTGCTTGGACACAAGCGTTCGGTTTCAATTGCCCATTGTTCCCGGGTTATTTCGGTTGCCATAAAAGCGATCCCCCTTTGTTATTAACATCTGGATTGACGAGTATTATAGGCGAAAATGACTTTCATTCTTAGCCCCAACTAGGTGACTCTTGCGGTGTTTATGTGAAAATACGCTGTCTACATCGGGGAAACTGGCCATCGATGCAAAAACCAGCGTCCAAAATCGGACCGCTTCGCTTGACAGGGGCTTGATTCCGTGGCCCCAGATCAGTTTCATTTGGGGATAACGCTCATTTCAAGTCTTGTTTAAGATAAGAAGTGGCGATCATCAAAAAATACCTTTATAAGTTTCTTTCGTCTCTTTCAAATAAGGGCAAGCCATCGATGACGATTCGTGCGGACGCGGAACTTAAGTTCCTGAGAAAATACCTTTTTATCGCATTTGCTTGCATCGCGTTTGGTCTTTACTGTTTGTTGGACGGAATTGTCCTGGCCCCCAAAAAAATGCCTCGTTCAGAAGCATATGCCGAGCTGGAACAAAACGTTGCGGATAAGACAGAGAAGTCCAAGCGTTGGCAGGAGATCATCAAAGAGCGCGGATGGGAAAACGGAATCCCGGAAAAGAATCCCAAACAACTTCGAGAATATATCGTCTGGCAATACGTGATGGCGTCGGGATGCGCGTTAGTTAGTTTCCCGTTAATCATCTTTTACGTGCGGACCAAGGGTACCTGGATCGAAGGCGACGAAGAATTTCGATTCAATCGAGAAAATGGACAAGAAAAAGTGGGAAAAAAAGGGTATCGCAAAAATCTTTTATCAAGCCGAGGGTACAGCCAAAAAATTCGTGATCGACGACTTCAAGTACCAGCGAAAACCGATAGGTGAAATCATGAAGTTGATCGAGGCTGCCCTGACTGCGGACCAAATTGTGAACAACTCAGCGGTCACCGCAACCACCGAGGCGGGTGGGGATGCCGAGAAAAACAGCTAATTTGGGTGGTATCGGTGCGTCGGGTTTTCGCGTTTTTTTACAAAAGGATGCGCCGACAATCGCTAGCCGGAATATTTGAGACATGGTATCTTGATCCTGTCAAATAAGATCACCGTCAAAGTTAGTCCAACCATTGGTCAATCATGCCCACCAAAAAAGTTGCACCTGGAATTACGCGATTCGAAATTGAGGAACGTAAAACGTACGGTTTTATGGTCCGGATTTGCCGCAAAGGCGAAAAATTCAACCAGTTTTTTTCGGATTCTGCATACGGTGGAAAACGAAAAGCACTAGAGGCAGCGAAGGCAAAATACGAGGCGTGGGTCGAAGAACTGCCGGAACCTGATACGACCAAGAACGTCAAATCGGTGCGCAACACGACTGGAAAAGTCGGAGTTCATGTTGCCCAGGCAGAAGCAGAAGGCGCCGAATATTTTTCCTATTGCGCTTCCTGGGTCAGCGAAGAAGGAAAAAGAAAGAAAATCAGTTTTTCGTGGTCCAAGTACGGAAAACGAGATGCTTGGGAGCTCGCTTGCCTGGCTCGCGACAAAGAAACGACCGACCGAAAACGGATCGAACAACTGTTCAAGTCGCGGAAAAAACTGCGCAAGAAAAAGTAGTCATCTGCTGTTGCTTCAGTCTCGAATACACCGTCGCCATCCCGATCTGAGTGGTGGCTCGGATACACTGAAGTCATCCTGAACCGAGTGGAGCGAGGTGAAGGATCGCTCGTTTTTTGCGTGAGATTCTTTTGCTAAGACAAACTAAGGCCGTCTCAAAATGACTTTTTCAAAGTATTGCTAACAGACGGTTTACCTTTGGCTGGTTCGCCCACCGCCGAGATGCCCCGCCCTCTATCTGACTCATCGATAGCGGCCCGGCTCCGTTTCTCTACCGCTTGTAGCGATTGTTTCGGCTTGTGGCGATTGTTTCGTTTAGGCAAACAAATCTGAAGGACTTTGTGTTGCCGGATGCGGATGAATTGACTTTGGGTTGTTGTGACCTAACTTTCTTCGTTAACTCATCGCCGAGTTGATTTGCGGGCGCAGCACCCGAGATCAGATGACCGACCCGACCAACCCAGTTCGCGACCAGCTAAATACCGCTGGTTTGCGGCGATTCACAAGCATTCGGGACCAAGTCATGCCAACATTTTTCGACGATTCTGCTTCGGCAGACAATGCTCATTTGATCAATCTCGCGGTTCAATCGAGTTCGCATCCACCTGCGATTCCTTCCGATAATCAGGGGCCGAACACTTCTGAGCAGTCTGTCACTTCTGGTCAGGTTATCCAAAAAATCGACGAGGTAGATCAGCTTGTTGACTTGGCTCTGGGGGGCGAGAAACAGATTGAATTGTCGATTGTGATGCCCTGCTTGAACGAAGCAGACACGTTGGCAATCTGTATCCAAAAATGCAATCAAGTTATCAAAGAGCACAACCTGGTCGCCGAAGTCATCATCGCCGACAACGGCAGCAGCGATGGGTCGATCGAAATCGCAAAAGAACACGGAGCCCGCGTCGTTCACGTTCGTGAAAAAGGCTACGGAAATGCCCTCATGGGCGGCATCAACGCTGCTCGCGGCAAGTTCGTGATCATGGGAGACGCCGACGATAGTTACAACTTTCTAGAAGTCCCCAAGTTTGTTGAAAAACTGAGGCAAGGCAAACAGCTCGTTCAGGGATGTCGCCTTCCAGCGGGTGGCGGAAAAGTCCTCCCTGGAGCAATGCCTTTTTTGCATCGCTGGTGGGGCAATCCAATGTTTTCCGCAATGGTCCGTCGTATGTTCAGGGCACCAATTAATGACGTTTATTGTGGCCTCAGAGGGTTTTCACGCGAGTTTTATCAAGAGCTGAATCTTCGCTGTACAGGGATGGAATTCGCAACGGAAATGATTATCAAATCCAGCGTTTTCGAAAAAGATATCGCTGAAGTTCCAATTACATTGCATCCGGATGGACGTAAAGCCCACGCGCCGCATCTG
>CAMYNE010000369.1 GCA_947259675.1 uncultured Pirellulaceae bacterium | reverse complement strand
CAGGGTGGAGAGGCCTTTCAGACGCTAGTAGACGACGCGCCGGAAGCAATGCTGCACAAAATACAATCGGAAACGCGTGGAATTGACTTGGTCAATGACACACATCGAGCGAATCAAGCGCTCGAACGGATTTTGACGACGTTAGCGAAAACGCCAGTCTCGGTTGCTGGCTCCGCGGCCAACAGGCTGCGGCAGGATCAGATCCTTAACCGTTTGGCACGTAAATTCCAATTGGACTTGCCCCAAATTCGCAATCGGTTGCTCGAGATTCGGGCCTCGAGTCGTCAACGAATCACACCGCAGAAACAGGACGGTGGCCAGACGCCAACCATCGACTATTCGAAGCTGGATCGCAAGGAATGGGAATTGCTGGAAATCATTATCGAAGATTCGACGATGGTTGATATCGCGATCGAGAATATTGCCCCAGGTCAATTCTCACTCGGACCACTTCGTGATCTCTACGAGCAGATGGTGGAGCTGTTTCATGAGGGTGAAGAAATCTCATTCGAACATTTAATGCTTCAGATTGAGGATCCTCACCTGAAGAATCTGGTCGTGGTGATGAGTGAAGAGGCAGAGCAGAAGAGAATTGCGTTGGAATCACAAGCGATCGATAGTGTCGATCCGGCAACTCAACTTGCCTCGATCATTCAGGCGTTTCACAACGTTGTGGTTGAATCGGGAAATCGTGCGACGATTTCTCAACTACAGCAGAAAGAACTCGATGAAAAGGAGGAAGCATCAAAGCTGGAAGAACTATTCCAGCAAATGAAACAACGGCAAGGCCTTTAGGCCGCCCATGGAAGGGTAGCAGTCTTGCCGCTGGATTGTCTTAAGAACTTGGTAGCCGCACAGGCGCGAACGATTTTCGTTGACGCTTGACCGACCATCCATCCGAAACCCCGCTGACGAATCGCAGGAAAGCGAAGTCAAAATCGCGGATTGGATTGACGGTAACGGCATGATCCCCCCTGGGTCCGATAGAACGATTGGCAGTTCAAATGAGAGTGTCAAAACGCGAAATGGAATTCGCAGGAGGTTGACGCAGATGAACGATAACGAACAAACGTTGCAACAACTTGTCGAAAAAGGAAAAAAACAGGGCTATTTGACTTATGACGAAGTCACCGGCGTGTTGCCTGACGAGGCGAATGGTTCTGAAAAACTTGACAGCCTGATCGTCGCACTCGAAAGTTGCGGGATCGAACTTTCCGATGAACCGCCGGTTGGGCCAGGAACCGGACCGACTGCGGATGAATTGTTAAAGGCCGAAGACGAAAAAACGGAGGTCGAATTACGAGCGCTGCAACCCGTCGGCAGGCTGCCTCGCCCCAGCGACGATCCGATTCGCATGTATCTTTCGCAAATGGCCGAGATCCCACTGCTGACACGCGAAGAAGAGATTTCACTTGCGAAACGAATCGAGATCACTCGCAAGCGTTATCGTCGCGCCGTGTTAAGCTGCAACTACGCTTTGAGTGCAACCCTTGACACGCTTAAACGTGTTTACCGCGGCGAGCTGCCATTTGATCGCACGATCAAGGTCTCTTTGACCGAGCGTTTGACCAAAGAGCAGATTCTCGCGCGGATGCCCCATCACTTCAAAACGATGGATTATCTGCAATCGCAGAACGCCAAAGAATTCCAGGTATTGATTAGCAAAGGCGTTTCGGAAGAAACCAGGAACGCCGCCAGGAATCGTTTTCTGCGTCGACGGGCCAAGCTGGTCATCTTGATTGAAGAATTGAGTCTTCGCTCGCGACGCATCTCGCCAATGATTGGCCAGTTGAAGAATTACTCGGATCGAATGCAGTTAATGCAGAAAAAGCTCGCGGACATCGATGAAAACGCGATTACTGAAAACGAACGTCGACGGATGAAGTCGGAGCTTTGCAAGTTGGTTCAACTTTGCCAGGAGAGCCCCCGAGGACTCGCCAAGAAGGTTGAAAACTGCCAACGCTTCTTTCAAGAATTTGAGAACGCCAAACGTCAGCTTTCCAGCTGTAATTTGCGATTGGTCGTTTCGATTGCCAAAAAATACCGCAACCGTGGCATGAGTTTTCTGGATTTGATTCAGGAAGGCAACACGGGCTTGATGCGGGCTGTAGACAAGTACGAGTACCGTCGCGGGTTCAAGTTTTCAACTTACGCGACTTGGTGGATTCGCCAGGCGATCACGCGCGCAATCGCAGATCAGGGACGGACCATTCGAATTCCGGTTCACATGATCGACGTGTTGAGCAAGCTTCGAAACATCCAGAAGAATCTGCTGCAGGAACGTCGGTGTCCGCCGTCGACAGAAGAAATTGCCATGCGTGCAGACATGAGTATCGATGAAGTACGACGTGTGATGGATATTGGCCGCCACCCGGTCAGCCTTGATCGACCCGTTGGCGAAGGCGATGACTGCAGTTTTGGTGAGTTTATCGAGGACTCGCACAGTGATAACCCGGTTCGTTTGGCGAGCAATTGCATTTTGCGAGACAAGATCGAACGATTGTTAAAAACGTTGACCTATCGCGAGCGAGAGATCATTCGCCTCCGTTATGGACTTGGCGACGGCTACACCTACACATTGGAAGAGGTCGGGCGAATCTTCAAGGTGACACGTGAACGCGTGCGTCAAATCGAGGCCAAAGCCGTTCGCAAATTGCAGAACCCTGTGCGCAGTCAGCACCTCGAAGGCTTCTTGCTGGGGACGGTTCCAATCGCCAATTCCAAAAGCGATTCACAACCAGCGGAAGTGGAAGCTGATATTCCAGTTGGAGTACCGATCGAAGAGGCTTGGGACTTTCCAGGGCTAAACTAGAGGAGCTGCGAACCTGAATTGACAATCCTGGCCAAAAAAGGATCCTGAGGGAGCCTGAATTCGCTGCAGCGAACGAAAGCTCTCTCGGGTGACTTTTTTGGATGGTTTCCTGCTCAAGGAACCGGGATTGGCTGTTTTGCCCCCGAACGCCGAGTCTCTCATCCGACTATCGCGCAATTGCAACAAATCAGCTTCAAAGCGATTGGTCATAGCCAACCGAAGGATAAATGTTACGATGTAGGTTCACGACGGGGTCTGATAGAAAGGTTCGCAGGTGAGTCTAGACTACGAATTGCTTCGCGTGCTTCATCACAAATTGAAGCTACAAACTGAATACCAGTCTCAGATTGAGCGCGGCCCAAAAAAGATAAACCTAGCCAAGGCGACCGAAACCCGATTTGAAGAAGACTTGGCGGCTGCCAAGGAAGTTTTGAAGAAGGCTCGACTGATGGCGCACGATCGGCAGCTGCAACTGAGCGAACGTGAAGCCAAAATCGAAGATCTCAAGGGAAAGCGAAATGCTTGCGAGTCCAACAGAGAATATCAACTTCTCAACGACCAGATTGCCGCCGACGAACAGGCGAACGCTGTCTTATCGGATGAAATTCTTGAGTTGCTTGAAAAGTTGGATCAATTTGAGATCAACGAGGCGACCGCCACAGAAAACTTTGCAAAGTCGAGAATCGAGGCCAAAAACATTATCGAAAAAGTAGAGAAAGAGCTGGTCATTCAAAGAGCTGAATTGGAAGAGCTGGTTGAGGCGATTACCAAATTGGAAGCGCAGATTCCGGCCGAAATCAAATCCCATTATCAGCGACAAGTGCGGGCTAAGGCTGATGACGCCCTGGCGGTCTCGAATCAGGAGACATGTGGAAACTGTAATCAGCGCCTGAATGCTCAGATAAAATCGGACTTGGCGATGCAAAAACCGGTTTTCTGCGATGCTTGTGGTAGTCTGATGTATACGGCGGCCAAATCAACCGCGGGTTCGTGAATAACAACCCCTTAGCATCAGTTTTTGCCTTGTTTTCGGCTTTTTGTACTCCAAATTCCAGTTGATTTCGGCTTCATTCTGTTACACAATAAAGCT
>CAMYNE010000368.1 GCA_947259675.1 uncultured Pirellulaceae bacterium | reverse complement strand
TTTCTTGCGGCTGCGCCGCACCGGTTCAAGAACCGGTGTTACCCTAATGCCTTTGCATGGGAATCCTCCGTGATTTCCTTGAACCTAATCGAATCTCAGCAATTCACGAACATCAATCCAAGTTACGCCCTAGTGCCGCGTCAAGTTTTAATTTTGGGGTAGAGTGATTTGAGTTTTGCTCGTGCGTCGTCAATTTGGAATTGCCAGTCGACGCCTTTTTGTTTTTGATTCGAACGTTTTGACCAAGCCTTGGTTTCGCTGCGAAGTTTCGCAACTGTCGGGATTCGACGTCCTTTGATGCATTGGGAAGTAAGGGAGCTAAGTTCGTTCTCGGCCGCATTCAGCCAACTTCCGTGTATCGGGGTGTAGCGGAATTCGATTCGCTTGACCAATGAACGGGCTTTCTCCGCTTTGAAGGCCTCGTAAAACGCACCTTTGGTATGGGTGTTGAGATTGTCGCATATCAGGATGATCTTTTTTGCGTTCTTGTAATGAATGTTGAGAAGGCTCTCCATTTCCAACGCCCAGTCCACTTTGGTGCGGTTCGGACGAACGCTTACATTCCGCCAACCCGCCAACGGCTCGGTAAACATAAAAACGCTTGCCGTTCCGCAGCGTTCGTATTCGTAATCAACACGCTGGGCATGCTTCCTGGTCGCCGCAATTGGCTGGCGTATTTCTTTATGAAGTTGAACTGGCTGTTCGTCCATGCAAACGACCGGAAAGTCCGCGTTATACGGCTCTTCGTACGTATCAAGGACTTCTTCCATCGCTGCCACGAATTCCGCGTCGGCGTCTGGTGGAATCACCCAATACTGAATCTTGCGATTTGTCATCCCGTTTTTTTTAACATCTTGCGAACGGTTTCATGGCTGATCGAATCGGTAATTCCAAGTTCTATCACACGCTCCGAAAGAAGGCGAAGCGACCAATTCGAAAAACCCTTGGGCGGTTTACCAAGTCGCATCGCGATCACCTTGGCTTCTTGTTTCCCGTTAAGAATCTTGCCGCGAGGCGGCGTGGTTCTCGGTTTGCCATGCAACGCCACCTCGAATCCTTCGGTAACCATCCGCTTTCGCAGATTCTCAACGGTCTGAATCCGGCAACCAAAGGCTTCGGCAATTTGGCTGTCAGGCCAGTTCGAAAACTTGGCGTCGGCTTTGAGAAGAATCTGTGCTCGCCGAACTTTCTGCGACGAACCACTAAGACGTCTTACCAATTCAACAAGCTCTTGGCGTTCCTCGCGACTGAGCCGAACGATATACTTTTTGTTCATCGAATCCTCCTTGAATCAAACAAGATTCAACGATTCCTCGATATTAACCAACCCCAATTCCTAATGTTGACGCGGCACTAGTGTTCTGTCAGTCTTGATTTGCTTGGTGCATATAGGTTAGTTTTCGTTTTTCGAATTCTATCATCCCTGCAAGGAGGCTGGCGATGGCAAAAAAGTATCGGGTAACGTTAACTCGACTGGAACGGAACGAGCTGGAGCAACTGCTTTCCGCTGGCAAGGCGGATGTTCGTCGGTTGAGCCACGCACGAATTCTAATGAAATCAGACGAGTCCAAGTGGGGTCCAATGTGGCTTGATTCGGATATCGCAGATGCATTGGATGTTTCGGTCGCCACCGTCGAGCGTGTTCGTCGTCGTTTTGTAGAAGAAGGCCTGGAGACTGCGCTTAGCCCTTATCGCCAACCTCGACGAACTTACCAGCGTAAACTTGATGGCGATCAGGAAGCCAAGTTGATTGCGATCGCATGTAGCACGCCACCTGAGGGTCACGGTCGCTGGTCGCTTCGAATGATTGCCGACAAGATGGTTGAGCTTGAATTTGTGGATGAACTTTCGCACGAAACAGTCCGGCAAACGCTTAAAAAAACGAGCTCAAGCCTCATCTGAAAAAGATGTGGTGCATTCCTCCCAAGCAATCTGCGGAATTCGTTTTCCACATGGAGGATGTCTTGAGCATCTACAAAACGCCGCTTGATCCTCGGTATCCGGTGATTTGTATTGACGAGACATTTAAACAACTCATTGGTGAAACCCGCCAGCCTCTGCCGACCAGACCAGGAGACGTCGAGCGCTATGATCACGTTTATACCCGCAAGGGAGTATCAAGCTTGTTTGTGGCCTTCGAGCCTCTTCGAAGTTGGCGAACGATCTGGGTTGCGGATCGCCGCCGGCGCCTGGAGTGGGCTCAGTTTGTTAGCTCCCTAATCCGTGGTCGATTCCGTCGAGCCAAAAAACTGATCCTTGTGATGGATCAACTCAATACCCATTCGGCCGCAAGTTTTTATGAAGCCTTTCCGCCTACCGAAGCCCAGTGGTTGGCAAGCAAGATTGAAATCCACTACACACCCAAACATGGCAGAAATCGAGTTCAGCGCTCTCTCAAGACAGTGCCTCGATCGGAGAATCGCCACGAAAGAAACGTTGGAGCGACAAATCCAAACGTGGGTACAAAAAAGAAACAGTTCCAAAACCTCCGTCGACTGGCAATTCAAAACAAAAGACGCCAGAATCAAACTGAAATCACTGTACCCGTCAATTCAGCTCTGACAGAACACTAGTTTCCGGTTAATTCCGAATCGCAGACCAGCATCCGGCAGTTCAGCGGCGGATTTTCGCGCCGGGCCAGTGCTGACTTCAGAGCATATTTGATTGGCAGGCCATCAGCGCACGGCACGACGCCTACCGAATCCGGTTCTAGGTCCAACCAGTTCGAATTGTTCAGGACCTGCTCAACCCGGGTGCGAATGTTCGCCGTCTCGCCTACATAAATTGCGGCCTCGCCGGCAAACAAAACATAAACCCCGGCAATTTCAAACTCTGCATCCAGGCAATCTTCGATTTTTACCCGGCCTAACTTTCGTTTTCGCTCAAGCCAGTCACCGAAGTCCTCGGCCGCGGCGCTGCGGGCCGCATTGGATCGTTTGCGTATTGAAATCGCCGCTTGCCGATACTGGCAAGGCGTCACGCCGCCCTCACCAAACTCAGCCGCCAACCGATCAAACTCGGCTGCAAAGTCCGGCGAGCACAAAATCTTGTCCAACGTCAAACCGTAATCGATCGCCAACAACCGCCAAGCCACTTCACTGGCAAATCCATAGTTGTCCATCGCTTCGGCTGACACCTGCGGCGGTCGTCGAGTCGACTTGGGCAGTTTTCCCGACTTACGGAGCTGCAACATCGCTTGATTCCAAACATAGGCGTTGCCATCGACGCCGCTTTTTTTGCACGCCGAAACAAAAGCGGCGTTGAGTTCCGGATCGCACAAGATGTAATCGGCCGGATATCCGTCGCCTGCCTGTTGATAAGCCGCAATGATTGCCGACTCGGTTTCCTGCTGATTCGATTTCTTTCGTCGTTTTCCCTTGGCCGTGTTGGGAGCACTGCTGATCGGGTCTTGGGGTCCGTCGATCGGATCGCCGACGTTCGTTTTCGACAGGCGCTGTCCGATGTACTTGGCGTATTCTTTGGAAAGTTCAAATCCCAACCACTGCCGCCCGAGTTTTTTGGCAACGCTCAGCGTGGTTCCGCTGCCAGCGAACGGATCGACCACCAGATCATTGGGGCTGCTGGAAACGCGAATGATCCGTGCCAACAATTGCTCGGGCATCTGGCAGCCATGAAAACCCTCGCGTTCGGCAAACGTCCCAGCAACCCGCGCAAAATACCACGTGTCATGATTGGGACTGAAACTCTCCGGTGCGTCCTGCGGCCGAGTGATCCAGGTGTTGTCCGGCAGCCGACCATTCGGGTTGGCCCGACCGTCCGCGTAAACAAGCTGCCGCGCCGATTTTACGCGGATCTGGGGGTTCGACCGATTGAACGTGAATTTCTTTTTATCTTTTACAAAATGAAACAGATGCGTATGGGACCGACTGAATCCATTTACGCAATTGA
>CAMYNE010000367.1 GCA_947259675.1 uncultured Pirellulaceae bacterium | reverse complement strand
TTTTAATAACTGGAAAGACACTCAAATCGAAGAGGATCACTTCCTTGAGTTGAAAGATGCGGGCGTTGAAACACTCGACGTAGCGTTAGATGCTCAACGCCGTCGAGCTCAAGCTGAACGAGCGTTTTATGAGGCACTTTGCGAATACAACAAAGTCATTGCGATGGTTCACCGACGAAAGGGCACGACTCTTGTTTACAACGGAATCGAATTTGCCGAAGGGCCGTGGCCTGGCAAGGCGTATTCGGACGCAAGCGAGCACGCCCGTCGCCGAGGTGCAAGTCGACATTTGAATTACGGCTGGAGTCGTCCGCAAGTTATCAGTCGCGGTCAAGGCGGCCCCCAGGCGGGAAATAACGGAACGATCCTTGGAGGCACTCCGCTCAGCACAAGCACACCGATTCACGACTTGTCGGCACCTGCCGATCAAGGTGTCCCGATGATCGAATCACCTTACTATTCACCAAGCGAGCTTCTCCCTCCAACAGAACCTCAGTCGACTCCGGAACCGACGCTTGCTCCACAGCAACTTCCGCCACCGAAAAATCAAGGATCAAGCTCTCGCGTTTTCCATGATAGCTCGGTTCAGCAAACCAGTTACGCCGAACCCATCTCGAAACCGGTTTTAAAGTTGTCGGCAACTCCGCGTCAGCCGGAAAATACAGTCCGGGAAACGCAAACCAAGTCGCCTCTGAGAACTACCAAAATTTCCAAACACGAACCAGTTCGAGATTCGCGGCCGCCAACGGCAACGCGATTGAAGGCTGTGCCAACCACGAAGCACTCATCCGCGGAACCAGCAAATCGGCGTCCGGCGACGATGGACTGGGAAAAATTCGGGTTGCGGAATCCAGAACGAAGCACGAGAACAACAGCCGAAATCAAAAAGTCAAACTAGTGGAAGGTCAAGCCTGAATTGAGTTCGTCGTGCCGGCTTTAGCCGGAAAATTCCGCCTAAAGGCGGGACTACAAACGTGTCGTTTCAGCTTTGATAGTCCACTAGTGGCCGACATCGGCTACCAAAAGACAATTTCGAGGTCTTAAAAATGAAGAACCTAATTATCATTCTTGCTATCGCTTGCCTCGGCCTTGCGACATTTGGATGTAGCATGTGCTGCGGTCCCCATGACTTTGACTATCCAACGTATGGCGGCAAGTTCCAGCGTACCGACCCGGCTTATGGAAGAGTCGGTTCACCGTTTTCCGATCCCGCCACCGTGGCGTCCGGCCCCAGCGCAGATTCAAACTTGACGGCTGGCGATACCGGCCGGATGCGTGAACCTTCGACTGGAGATCTTGACGATCCAACCGAGCTTGACATGTTGCAAGACGAAGAATTCGAAAAAGAAAATGAGCTGGGACCGCAAAACGATCCTCTGCCTGTTCCAAAAACCAGTCCGGAACCAGAAACCGACGAGTCAACCGCTTTTCGCCGCTGGCGGCAAAAACCCCTTCGGCGCGGTGAACAGTGGCGGTGAGGCAAGGGGGGAAATCGGAGGTCGGAGGTCGGAAACTGCTGAGTGATAGTTGAAGTGACTAACTGCTCTGATTGGCAAGGACGGGTTTTTCTTCTCCGGTGACCTTAATCAACTGCTGGCGAAAATTTTCGCACATTTCCTGAATCCGCTCGATCGGCAATTGTTCGGTACGAGCGTCGGCACCCAAGTGCAATCCTTCGAGGACTTCGTCGACTTGCGGTTTGGTTAATTGTCCTTTGAAGGCACTGATCGCAACACTGCGCATGAACTTGCGTCGGTGAAAAAACATCGCCCGAACGAACGCATGAAAGAAATTGAGGTCCGGAATCCGGGCGAGTTTGTCCGGACGGTGTACGATATGAATAATGGCCGACTCGACTTTCGGTCGAGGCCAGAAGACTTTGGGCGACATGATCCGAACAATTTCGCAATCACAAAGGCTCTGCATCAAGATGCTCAGGGCCCCATAGTCCTTTGACCCTGGCGCGCCCATGATTCGATCCGCAAGTTCCTTTTGAATCGTCACCGTCATGGAAACAGGCACGATTTCGCTTCGCAACAAATTTGTGAGGATTGGCGTCGCAATGTTGTAAGGTAGATTGGCACAGAGTTTAAGAACTCGATTTTCATCCACCGCAAGATGTTTCTTGACCGTTTCGATTACGCGAGAATCAAAAGTGTTTTTGTTTTTCAAGACGTCTTGATGCAGCATCTCGATGTTATCAAATTCTTCAAGTTCCTCGCTCGCCATTTGGAAAAGGTGAGCATCGATTTCAACGGTTACGACGGCGGCAGCCTCCTTGGCAATCAACCCCGTCAACGACCCCATTCCAGTTCCAATTTCCAGCACAACATCGTTTTCGGTCAGCTTCGCGCTCTTTGCGAGGAGCTTAATCAGATTCAAATCGATCAAAAAGTTTTGACCATGCCGTTTGTTCGGGTTGAGCCCAACTTCTTCGAATCGACGAGTCAAGTAAGAGATTGTCTGGCGTGCAGGTTGAGCCATTTTTTTGTGCGAGCAGCTTGAGATTGCCTGGATACTGAGGGATTGGACGCGTTCGCCAAGTTAATTGGCAGCCATTAGAACCGAAAACGAACCCACTCGATAGCGAGGATTTTAACGCTTCCTGTTTACTGCGTTACGTTTCGTATCTAGCTTCTCACATCTCGTCGCTCGTCTCTCAATCAGCTACATTAATCCACGTGGGTGATGGCGGTCCGAAACCACGAAACGAAATCGTTCCCCCAACGCCTTCTCCGTGGCTGGTTTTGGGTTCGACGTAGCTTTCAGGAATTAAAGTTGGTTAGTCTGAAGTTTCTGTTATTGCAAACGCGAAACCCCGACGATCCGATGCGGATGCACGAGATCAAATGCTTTGCTGATAAATTGCATTGTCCGGAGGAGAATATCCTTGTTCACGATTTGATTTCCGGTCGTCCGCAGAAACGGCTTCTCGATCAGGTTGATGCGGTACTTGTCGGCGGCAGCGGAGACTACTCGGTTGTTTCGGGCGGCGACTGGTTGCCCGCGGCGTTGGACCAGTTTCGAGACTTGTACGAATTCAGCAAACCGACGTTTGCCTCGTGCTGGGGGTTTCAGGCTTTCGCCAAAGCTATTGGCGGAGTCGTGGTCACCGATTTGAATCGGGCCGAAGTTGGCACGCTCACCTTTGAACTAACCAGCGAGGGTCACGCTGACCCCATTTTTGGACCGCTTGATTCTCCCTTTCTAGCGCAAATCGGGCATCAGGATATCGTGGACCGGCTTCCTGAGCATGCTGTGCTACTTTGTTCAAGCGCGCGTGTCGAGAATGAAGCATTTACGTTTCCGGGCAAACCGATTTATGCAACTCAGTTTCATCCGGAGCTTGAATTGTCAGATTTACTGAAACGACTATATGCGTATCCGGAATATGTTGAGAAAATTACCGGCCTCAGTCTAAGCGAATTCACTAAAACCTGTCATGAAACACCAGAGACGCAACATCTACTCAGTCGGTTTGTGAAACATGTGTTTGGAGACTGAAGATATTCCTGATTAGTTTTTTGACCGCTTCTCGCAAGCTTTAAGCAAAACGGCTGGCCCTTCGGGCCGAAAGCGAAAAAAAGTCTAACGCGTCTATCGCTAGGGTCCATATTGAAGTGATGTGTACGACCTTACTTCCGTTGCAACTGTTGTTGCACATATTTGGCCAGCAGGTCGGTTTCAATATTGACCGTGTCGCCGACAACCCGGGACCCTAAATTTGTCACTTCCAAAGTATGTGGAATCAAGGCCACACTGAATCTTTCCTTTTCGACGTTAACCAAAGTCAAACTAATTCCGTCCACAGCAACTGAGCCTTTGCTGGCCATCTGACGCGTCAAATCCGCATCAAGTCGAAACCAGAACTCGGCCCATTCTCCGTCTTCATTTCGCTCGTCCACCGTCGCCAATCCAT